>JACCXG010000491.1 GCA_013697225.1 Acidobacteriota bacterium | reverse complement strand
ACCGTGCGCCCCTGCCATGAGTCGGCGTCGGCAAACTGGGACGGCATCGCGGAAACGCACTTCCATTTCTTGTCCGCCGCCTCGTCTATCCCCACCACGATTGACGGCGTGAACGGCTTCGGATCCTGGAAGTTGTCCGAGTAATACAGGTAGACCGGGTTGCGGCGGGTCGACGGGGTGTCGGGCACGAAGAACGGCGCCACGACGACGACCGCCGAGTCGTCCAGGAGCACGCCCGTGTAACGGTGGTCAGGATGGTAGTCGTACGGACGATGCCCCATCACGATGTCGGCCTGCCACTCGCGGATGAGTCGTGACACCGTCTTCCGGTTCTCGAGCGTCGGCATCAACTCACCGTCGTGGATATCGAGCACCTGGGTTTCGATGCCGAGGATCTTCGCGCACTCTTCAACCTCGGCCTTGCGGCGCTGAGCCAGCGGCCCGCCAGCACTCGCAAAGTGACCCACGTCCCCGTTGGTCATGGAGACGAACTTCACCTTGTGCCCGGCGGCCGCCCAGAGTGCCGCCACACCGCTCGCCTTCAGCTCCGCGTCGTCTGGATGCGCTCCGAAGGCAATGATGCGCAGCGGTTCCGGCTGCCCCTGCGCAGCCGCTCCAAACGGCGCCGTGCCGAGAAGAACAGCCCCAAGCGAGACAAGAAACAAGACACCCCATCGCTTCACGTCAGCCCTCCGATAACTTTTGGCAATTCTGGCACTCTTGGCAATTCTGGCAATTGTCGCGTCAGCGCTGAATCCTCGCCGTGCCCCCGTGCGCCAGCGCCCGGACCTGCTCGAGAGTGGCCATGGTGGTATCACCGGGAAACGAGGTGATCATCGCGCCGTGGGCCCAGCCCATCTTGACCGCTTCCTCGTGGGAGAGACCCGTGAGCAACCCGTAGAACATGCCCGACGCAAAGCCGTCGCCGCCGCCGACGCGATCGTACACATCCAGCTCGCACCTGGGCGAGACGTATGTCTGCCCGTCGATCCAGGCCACCGCTCCCCATGAGTGCCGCGTTGTCGAGTGCACGTGCCGCAGGGTGGTCGCCACCACCTTCATGTTCGGGTAGCGTTCGAGCACGCGGTCCATCATGCCGAAGAAGGCTCCGGGGTCGAGCGCGGCGGGGTCGGGCCTCTCTGCCACTTCGGGTCCGGCGATGCCGAGCCCCTTCTGCAGATCCTCCTCGTTGCCGACCAGCACGTCGACTTCCTTTACGATGCGGCCGAGGGTTGCAACAGCACGACCGGCACCTCCGGCGGCCGCCCAGAGTTTCTCGCGGTAGTTGAGATCGAACGATACGACTGTGCCGTGTTTCCTGGCGACCTGCATGCCCTCGATGATGAGCTCCGCTGTCGTCTCGGACAGTGCCGCAAAGATGCCGCCGCTGTGGAACCAGCGGACGCCAGCGCCAAAGATGGCATCCCAATCGAAGTCCCCGGGCTTCAGCTGCGCAGCCGCCTCGTTCGCCCGGTTGTAGAACACCGTGGGCCCTCGCACGCCATGCCCCCGATCGCTGTAGACCGTCGCCATGTTCGGCCCGCGCACGCCGTCATGGGTGAACATCTTGTAGAAAGGAGTGACGCCCATCGCGCGCACGCGGCCGGCAATCATCTCGCCGATCGGGTAATCGACCATCGCGGTGGCCACTCCGGTGCGCAGCCCGAAGCAGTCGGACAGGTTTGCCGCCGTGTTGAACTCTCCGCCGCTGACGTGAATCGCGCAGGAGGTGGCCTTGCGGAACGGGATGATCCCGGGATCGAGCCGGTGAATCAGCGCGCCGAGGGAAAGAAAATCGAGCGTGCCCCGCGCCGGGATCTGAAGCTTCGTCGTCGAACTCGCCATTTACGGTCTGCCCTTCCCCTGCGGCTGTGCGGGCTCAGCGGCCCACTCCGTGTGAAAGACGCCCTCACGATCCACCCGGCGGTACGTGTGGGCGCCGAAGAAATCACGCTGCGCCTGCGTGAGGTTTGCCGGCAGCCGCGCACTGCGATACGAATCGTAGTACGCCAGTGACGATCCCATGGCCGGCACTGGAATGCCGAGGCCGACCGCCGTCTGCACGACGTACCGCCAGGCATCCTGCCGGGAAGCCATGGCATCACGGAAGGCCTCGTCCAGCAGCAGATTCACCAGGCCCGGGTCCTTGTCAAAGGCGTGCTGGATGTCGCTCAGGAGGCTTGCGCGGATGATGCAGCCAGCCCGCCAGATCTTTGCGACAACGCCCGGGTTGATGTCGTAGCCATACTCCTTCGAGGCGAGGCGCAGGAGGCCCATGCCCTGGGCGTACGAGGTGATCTTGCTTGCGAAGAGGGCGTGGCGTGCCGCGTCGATCAGGCGTGCCCGATCGCCACGCGCCTCGGGCTGCGGCCCGGGAAGCACCCTGCTGGCGGCGACCCGCTCTGTCTTCAGCGAGGAGAGGATCCGCGCTTCGACCGCGGCGTTCACCGTCGGGATGGGAGCGCCCACGTCGAAGGCGTTCTGACTCATCCACTTGCCGGTGCCCTTCTGCTGTGCCTCGTCGAGAATCGCGTCCACGAGCGGCTTCCCGGTGCCCTCGTCCATTCGCTCGAAGATGACTGCGGTGATCTCGATCAGGTACGAGCGCAGCTCACCCTCGTTCCACTCAGCGAAAATGTCGGCAAGCTCCCTCGCACCGAGGCCCGCCCCACGGTGCAGAATGTCGTAGGTCTCGGCAATGAGCTGCATGTCGCCGTACTCGATGCCGTTGTGCACCATCTTCACGTAGTGGCCGGCGCCCCTTGGGCCCATGTAATCGACGCACGGCTCCCCGTCGTCTGCCTTGGCAGCGATGGCGCGGAAGATCGGCGCCAGCGCGTCCCACGCCTCCCGCTGCCCCCCCGGCATGATCGCGGGCCCGAGGAGCGCCCCTTCCTCCCCGCCCGAGACGCCTGCGCCAACAAAGCGAAACCCCGAGGCGGCGAGATCGTCCGAGCGGCGGTCCGTGTCCAGGAAGTACGAGTTGCCGCCGTCGATGAGGATGTCCCCTTCCTGCAGGTGCGGCCGCAAGTGAGCGATCACGCTGTCCACCGGGGCGCCCGCCGGCACCATCATGAGCACGCGCCGGGGCGGCTCGAGCAGTTCCATCATCTGTTCCGGACGGTCGACACCGACAATTGCGGTTCCCTTCGCAGGACCTTCAATGAAGGCCCGCGTCTTGGCCGCGTCCACGTCGTAGCCGACAACCGGGAATCCCCTGCTCTCGATGTTGCGTGCGAGGCTGGCCCCCATGACACCGAGCCCGACCACGCCCATGTTGTAGGTCAATTCAGCTGCTCCAGCCTAAGGGCGATACATAACGCCCAACGCCCAACGCCCAACGCCCCAATTCCCGATCCCCAACTCCCAACTCCCAACTCCCAACCTCAACTCCCAATGCCCAACCTCCGACTCCCAATTCCCAACGCTCGAGCGACTCCACCGGCCATTCAGGTTGGGAGTTGGGCCTTGGGGAGTTGGGAGTTGGGCATTGGTCCGGTTCCTCCCCTCAGACCGGAGGCCGGCCGACCCGGTACAGCATCTCACCGGCGCGGGGGACTACCAGCCAGCCCTCCCGCCCCTGCCAGGCGGCTCGATCGACCTCCGCGGGATCCAGATAACCCAGATTGATC
>JACCXG010000480.1 GCA_013697225.1 Acidobacteriota bacterium | reverse complement strand
CTGGGCAGCCACGACTTCAAGGTCGGCGGCGAGCTCTTCAACACGGCGCGGACCGGGGGCAACTCGCAGTCGCCGACCAACTTCGTGTGGATTGCCGATTACAAGACCAACGATGCCGGAGCCCCCGTCTACGACGCGCAGGGACGGCTGATCCCCACGTTCATCCCCGATGTGAACGAGTACGAGAACTGGCTCCCCGAGCGCAATGCGCAGATCGACATCCGTACGCTGTCGTTCTTCGTGCAGGATCGCTGGGCGGCGGGTCAGCACTGGTCCTTCGACATCGGCGCCCGTTACGAGCGCGTCCGCAGCGAAGCCACCGGCGGGATCGTCGGGGTGGACACCGACACGTTCGTGCCAAGGCTCGCCGCCAGCTACGATCCCCTTGGTGACGGCCGCTTCGTGCTCCAGAGCACCTACGCACACTACTCCGGGAAGTACAGCGAGTCGCAGTTCGCGAACAACACGACCGTCGGCAATCCGTCGGCGCTGTATGCGACCTACGTCGGCCCGGCCGGTGAAGGGCTCGACTTCGCACCCGGGTTCAACCCCGCGAACTACGAGATCTACTCGGCTGAGTTCCCGACAGCCAACATCTTCTTCAGGCCCGGGCTCTCATCCCCCATCACCCGTGAGTTCACCGCGTCAGCGGGCGGTCAAATCGGACGCGGCCACGGGAAGCTCACGTTCCAGCAGCGGAACATGAGGAACTTCGTCGAAGACTTCATCACGCTCGAAGGTGGGGAAACGGACATCACGTATCAGGGGGAGAACTTCGGAACGTTCCCCAATGTGGTCTACGACAACTCCGACGCCCCGCAGCGGGAGTACCAGGCGCTGATCGTCCAGAGCCGGTACCCGCTGTTCCGGACGCTCTCGCTCCAAGGCCACTGGACCATGCAGCTGCGGAACCACGGCAACTTCGAAGGTGAGGGGATCAACACGCCGGGCATCTCGTCCCCGTTCGGCAACTACCCCGAACTCTTCAACCAGGAGCGCTACTACCCGACCGGCCGGTTGAACGACTACCAGCGCCACAGGGTCCGCCTCTGGACGATCTACAACCTGGGGCTGGGCTGGCTCGGTAACGTGGACGCCTCTGCGGTGTACCGATACGACTCGCCGCTGACGTTCAGCCTGTTCCACAACAACGCGCCGCTGGCGCCGGCCCAGCGCGCCCTCGGGTCGGCTTATGCGTCGCTGCCGGGCTCGCAGACGCTCTTCTTCGGGGAGCGGGGCTCGGGCACGTTTGAGTCGTCACACCTGGTGGACGTGGCGTTCAACTACAACATCCCGGTGTTCCGTACGCTGCGCCCGTGGGCCAAGCTCGAGGTGCGCAACCTGCTGAACAACGACAAGCTGATCGGGTGGAACACGACGGTCACCCGCGACGTGAACAGCCCGCTCGACGAACTGGGCCAGCCCACCGGCAACGTGCAGGGCGCGAGCTTCGGGCGGGGCACGACGAATGCGCACTATCCCGTCGCACGGGAGTACTTCGTCTCGCTCGGACTGCGGTTCTAAGAGCCGGCCGAAGCGTCGTCACACTGGGGCGCCCCCAAGGGCGCCCCTTTTTGACCTGTCGAATTATGCCTGAGTTAGCAGAAGGTGTTCGTCACTGTTTTTCAACAGTTAGTCACTCGGCACTCCATACGTCACATTGGATTCAATTGGTCGTATCTTCATCTCTTCCTTAAATTGAACTGCGCAACTTTTGGAACTATTTCTCTCTATCTCCAAGGAGCATCTCGGCACATTCTGTGCTAGCTCGGGACGAGTTGCACGTCGCCGGTGTTACGTGCCGCGTCTTCGTCTCACAGCTGCGCTGGTCGCGGCCAGGGGGCACCAGCTCAACCAAAGGGTGGATGAACATGGAGAAGATTGTTCCTGGGAGAGTTCGATGGCTGAGGCACGCTGTGCCGTGGCCCCTCGCGTTGACCCTGGCCCTGCTGGTGCCGGGCCCGCTGATGGCGCAGGAAACCACCGGCGCCATCGAGGGCGTGGTCCGCGACACCAGCGGCGCTGTGCTTCCGGGTGCGACCGTGAACACGGTCGGCCCTCCAGGCACTATCAGCACTGTTGCAGACGCCCGGGGGGAATTCCGCTTCCCCCGCCTCCCCTCCGGCCGCTACAAGATCACCGCGGTGCTTGCCGGATTCAACGCCGGGGAAGGCAACGTGGACCTGACGGTCGGGTCCACCTCGCGAGTGGACTTTGCGCTGGCACTTGGCGGGCTCGCCGAGACGATTGAAGTGACGTCGAGCACACCGGCGATCGATCTCACCACCGCCATGACGGCGACCAACATCTCGCGCGAGCGGATCTCCCTCGTGCCCCGCGGTCGTAACTTCACCGACGTGGTCGGGCAGGCGGCCGGCGCGGCCGACGAGTCGCAGGCGGGCGGCATCTCGATCGACGGGTCGTCCGGCTCGGAGAACCGCTTCGTCATCGACGGGATCGACACAACGAGCCCCCAGGTCGGGACCAATGCCATGCCGCTCCGCGCCGAGCTCGTGGAAGAGGTCCAGGTGAAGTCGGCCGGGTATTCCGCCGAGTTCGGCGGCTCAACCGGCGGGGTCATCAACGTGATCACCCGGAGCGGCACAAATGCGTGGCGGGGCGGCCTCATGGCCGACTTCGAGCAGCGCAGCTGGGGTGGGAGCGAACGGCGGCTCCTCAGGGAGAGCCTGACCGGAAATGACTTCACCTACATCAATCCGCCCAAGGATGACGAGTCGCGGATCGATCCGGGGTTCTTCCTCGGCGGTCCCGTCCTGAGGGATCACGTCTGGTTTTTCGGGTCCTATGTCCCTGGCATTCGCGATACGAAGCGGACGGTCACCTTCACGAACGGGACGACCGATACCTTCCCACAGGACTTCCGGGTGCACTACGGCACGTTCAACGTGACGGGCAACGCCGGATCCAAGCTGTTGTACCGGGCTGGCGCCAACTTCTCCCCCTACGAGACCACCGGAACTCTTCCCCCCCAGGATGGGCGCACATCCCTCAGCTCTCCTGGGGACTACCAGCGCGGCTCGAAGGGGGACCGCTCGACCTACTCCGGGTCGGTGGACTACCTTCCGCTCTCGAACCTGGTGATCTCGGGTCGGGTCGGTCGCTTTCGCACGGACGTGGAGAGCACCGGCGTGCAGTTTCCGGGCCTGATCCATAACTTCTCCACAGCCAGCACCCCGGCCGGCATCGCCGCCTTGCCCGATCAGTTCCGGCGGTCGGTCGGGTTCCTGTCCGACATCCTGGTTACGGATGCCACCGCCACCGACGAGTACAGGCGAAACTATGTCGGGGTGGATGCCACCTGGTACCTCAGCGCCTTCGGCGAGCACCAAATCAAGGGGGGGTTCCAGACCGAGAGAATCTTCAACAACGTCCAGAGGGGTTACAACGCCGATCGAATTCTCTACTACGCCGGCCGGCCGTACGCGATTGCCGCGACCGGCCAGCAGGTCCAGGGCACCTTCGGCTATTTCCGCCTGTTGAACATCTCTACGCTGGGGAAGGTGAGCAGCCCCAACGATGCGCTGTTCGTGCAGGATACGTGGAGGGCGACGTCACGGCTGACGCTGAACCTCGGCCTCCGTGCGGAGCACGAGCGCGTTCCCAATTTCGGCGAACGGGGTGTCAAGAACCCAATCGAGTTCGGGTACGGCGAGAAATTGGCGCCCCGTCTGGGATTCGCGTACGACCCGCTCGGGAACCAGCAATGGAAGCTGTACGGCTCGTTCGGCAAGTACTACGACGTCATGAAGTACGAACTGCCGCGCGGCTCGTTCGGCGGCGACAAGTGGGTGGACTACTTCTACACCTGGGACTCGCCGAACTGGCAGGCCAACTCGACGTCCGGCTGCGCGACCGGGACGAACACGGCGAGTGTCCGGCCGACATGCCCGGCGGGCACGTTCATCGAGGCGCTCGACCGCCGGCACAACTCGGCAGAGGACCCGGACGAGGGGATCGATCCGAACCTGAAGCCGATGGAAGAGAACGAATTCCAGCTGGGGCTCAACCGCGAGCTCAGGCCGGGCATCGTGGTGGGCGCCCGCTATGTGTTCAAGGATCTCGTCCGCACGATTGAGGACGTCGGCATCCTGGTGTGCGATGCGCCTGGTTCATGTGGCGAGGTCTTCTACATCGCGAACCCTGGCGAGGGCATCTCGCTGACGTTGAACGACCCGGGTGTCCCGGCCTTCCCCAAAGCGACTCGCGAGTACCAGGGGCTGGAGCTGACCTTCGAGCGGCGGTATGCCCAGAACTGGGCGCTGTTCGGAAGCTACACCTTCAGCCGGCTGTACGGCAACTACTCCGGCCTGGCCAGCTCGGACGAGAACGGCCGCACGTCTCCGAACGTCAACCGGTTTTTCGATCACCTCGAGAACTCGTTCGATCGCAACGGCCAGCCCGTGCTCGGGCGGCTGGGTACCGACAGGCCACACCAGTTCAAGGCGCAGTTCATCTACGGCTTCAACTGGAACATGACCATGGGTCTCAATCAGTACGTGGCCAGCGGGATTCCGGTATCGGAAGAGGCGAACGTCGGCGCGAACGTGCCGTTCTTCCCGTATGGCCGCGGGAACCTCGGCCGCACGGATGTGTTGAGCCGAACCGACCTGTCGCTGTACCAGAGCGTCCGGTTCGCGAACCTCGATCTGCGGCTCGGCATGACCGTGCTCAACCTGTTCGATCAGGACGCAGTCACGCGCCGGTTCCGGAACCGGATGGTTGGGTCGCTGCCGCTCAACACCGACCGCTTCTTCCAGGGCGGCTGGGACTACGAGGCGCTGCTCGCCGCGAATCCGCGCCTGACTGAAGTCCGGTTCAACCAGCCGGACGAGTTCCAGGAGCCGCGCCAGGTGCGGTTCAACCTTACGCTGCAGTTCTGAGGCGGTCCCGACCGCCGTCGCGCAGTCGGATCCAGGAGGGGAGGGTTCCATATGGGGCCCTCCCCTTTTTTCTACGGCGCCAACTCCCAACGCCCAACGCGCAATTCCCAATTCCCAATTCCCAACGCCCAGCGCCCAGCGCTCAGCGCTCCCGGGAATTGCGGTGTGGGAATTGTTCCCCGCCCAACTCACTGGGGGCCGCGACTGTTGCATCGCGTCGCGGCATGCGGGTGAGCGCGTCGAGGGTCGACGGCCAGCGCGCGAGCGGCGCAGTGAGCGCCTCCTGGACGGGCGTCCCGGGAAAGCTTCCGGCAACCGACGCGAGCAGCGCGCGGGCGCGGCGTTCCTCGCCACCCTCACGATCGAAGAGCGCAAGCACCACATTGATG
>JACCXG010000457.1 GCA_013697225.1 Acidobacteriota bacterium | reverse complement strand
CGGACCGGAGTTTTTCATCACGCGGTGGAGTCGGGCTCGGATTCTCGCGCCGGCGCGGTTCGCATGCCGTTCCGCAGGCTCCGGGGCTACAATGCGCCTGTGGACAAGGACTCCGGCCGGAGGCCTGTCGCAGGTGCGGTCGCTGCAACCCCATTGCAAAGAGGAGACCTGAACGGAGACATGACTGGCCACATGAACCGTCGTGAGCTGCTGGCCGGTCTGGCGGCGCTCGGTCTGACGGCAATCCCTTTGAAAGCGGCCGCCGGCGGAGCCTCTGTCAACATCCTGTGGCGCAACGGCTGGGCCATCCTCAACATCGGCGATATCGGGCACGTCCCCGGCGCGCTGGCGCTGCTGCGGCACTACATTCCGGAGGCAGCCATCACCCTCTGGGCGCAGCACGATCTCGTCTTCCGAGGGAACAGCGCTGAGAGGGCGCGCTTTCCCGATGGCGTCATCGATGCGGGCACCGTGAGCCGTAAGGTCTACCCGGAGCTCCGGGTGGTCAGGGGCACGGTGGACGAGGCCGGGAGGGGCGACAATCCGGAGCTCGATGCGGCCATTGCCTCCGCCGATATCATGGTCATCGGGTCAGGAGCTGGCGTCCTGCAGCCGCTCGGCCTGCTGCGTTTCCACACGCGAACGCAGAAGCCGGTCGGCCTCTTCGGGATCACGACCGACTCGTTCAACTTCACAAGCTTCAGGGAAGGGGAGGCCTCGAACGACGTCAAGGCGCTCCGTGCCGCGAGCTTCGTGTTCACCCGGGAACGGACCTCGCTTCGGCTTCTCGATGGGGAGGACGTCGACGGCCCGGGCGGAGACCTGGCCGACAATCCCAGAACCACCGTGAACGAGGCCATCAACCGGGTGCCGATCGGTCTGGACTTCGGCGGAGTGAACAAGGCGTTCGTGCCGGACACTACCTTTGCGTTCACCGCGAGGGACGAAGCCGCGGCGGATCGTTTCATGGGGGCACACGCCCTCGAGGAGGGGAAGTTCGTCTGCTTCGTGCCGCGCCATCGCTGGACGCCCACCGGCACACCGACCCGCCAGGGTGATTCTCGCGACGTATACAACGCGTACTACCTCGAGGAGGACCACGACAAGCTGAAGGTGGCCATCACGACCTACATTCGCAAGACGGGTCATAAGGTAGCGCTGGTGCCGGAGACCGTCTATATGACGGGGAAACTGGGCCCGTTGATGAGGGACGGCCTGCCTGCCGACGTGGCCGGCAGGGTCGCCGTGATGGAGGGGTACTGGATGCCCGATGCGGCGCAGTCCGTGTACGCCAGGGCTCAGGCGGTGGTGAGCATCGAGAACCATTCCCCGATTCTTGCCGCCGCCGCCGGGACGCCGTTCGTGATGGTGCACCAGCCGGAAGACTCGTTCAAAGGGGACATGTTCATCGACATCGGACTCGGCGACTGGTACATCCGCGACATCAACACGGCCTCAGGCGAGGACATTGCACGGGTGCTGATCGGGATCGTGGACGACATGCCCGCGGCCAGGGCAAAGCTCGGCAAGGCCATGGAGTTCGTGCGCGAACGACATCGCGTCGGGATGCTGGAGGTACGTCGCACGCTGGGGCTCGCCCCCCCCGCGGCGGCCGGCTATCCGGAACGCATCTACAGGTAGCGGCGTCGAAGCGCCAGCGCCTGTCCTGAGAGAAAGCCTGTCGGATGCCGATAGTCGAGCACACACCACTGCCGTCATTCCGGGACCTGCGTCGCGAGGGGCAGACGGTCCTCACGCTGGCAGAGGCGCAGCGGCAGGACATTCGCGCCCTGCACATCGGGCTCCTCAACATGATGCCGGATGCCGCCTTCGGGGTGACCGAGCAGCAGTTCATGCGCCTCATCGGAGGCTCGAATCAGATTGCCCAGTTCTACGTGCATCCCTTCACGGTGGAGGGGCTGCCACGCAGCGAGGCGACAAGGGCCTACATCGCCCGGAACTACGAGGACATCGCGACGATCCATGCCGAGGGGCTCGACGCGCTGATCATCACCGGCGCGAACGTGGCGAACCCGCGCCTGGAGCTCGAGCCGTTCTACAAGCCCCTGACGGAGATCATCGGCTGGGCGGGCGAGCACGTGACGTCGGTCCTCTGCTCCTGCCTGGCGACGCACGCGCTGATGAAGTTCCTGCACGGGATAGACCGCACGCCGCTGCCGCGGAAGCAGTGGGGTGTGTACAGCCACCGGGTGGTCGCGCCCGGCCATCCGCTGCTGCGCGGCGTCAACACGCGCTTCGACGTGCCACACTCGCGCTACAACGCGATCACGCGCGAGCAGTTCGAGGCGGCAGGGCTCACCATCCTGATCGAGAGCGCCGAAGCGGGGGTCCACGCCGCCGTGAGCGAGGACGGGTTCCGCCGCATCTATTTCCAAGGGCACCCTGAATACGATGCCAACAGCCTGCTCAAGGAGTACAAGAGGGAGGTCCTGCGCTACTACAATGGCGAACGGGACATACCCCCGTTTCCGGAGCACTACGTGTCCGAACGGGCGGCGGCAGTGATTGCGCGCTACCTCCAGGCGGCGCACGACGCCAGGGCCGCCGGCGCGCCCCTGCCGGATTTTCCGGAAGCGGATGTCGTGCCTTTCCTGGACAATACCTGGGCGGATACGGCCAGGGCGATGTTCGACAACTGGCTCGGGCTGGTCTATCAGTTGACGAACATGGACCGCCGGCTGCCGTTCATGGACGGCGTCGACCCGCGCAGGCCGCTCGACGGTCTGACGTCGGGATGAGGGCAATCTGGATCTTCAACGCGGACGAGGGAGACGAATGAAGGACGAAACACTGGCAGTGCACGCGGGTTATACCACCGATCCCACGACGAAATCGGTGGCTGTTCCCATTTACCAGACCGTCGCCTATGAGTTCGACAATGCCCAGCATGGCGCCGATCTCTTCAACCTGGTGGTGCCGGGGAACATCTACACGCGGATCATGAACCCGACGAACGACGTGCTCGAGCAGCGCGTCGCGGCACTGGAAGGGGGCATCGCCGGGCTCGCGCTCAGCGCAGGGAGCGCTGCCGTCAACTACTCGATCCTCACCATCGCCCAGGCCGGCAACAACGTCGTCTCGGTTCCCCTCCTGTACGGCGGCACGTATACGCTTTTTGCCCACGCGCTTCCCGCTCTCGGCATCGAGGTCCGCTTCGCGAGTGACGACAGCGCCGCCGCCCTCGAGGCCCTCATCGACGACAAGACGGCGGCGGTCTTCTGCGAGACGATTGGGAACCCCGCCGGCAACATCCCCGACCTCGAGGCGATCACGGCCATGGCGCACAGCCACGGTGTTCCCGTCATCGTGGACAACACCGTCCCCACGCCGGTGCTGATGAAGCCAATCGAATTCGGCGCCGACATCGTGGTGCACTCGCTGACCAAGTACATGGGCGGCCACGGCAACTCGATCGGCGGGCTCATCGTGGACTCCGGCAAGTTTCCATGGGCAGAGCACAAGGCGCGCTTCCCCATGCTGAGCAACCCCGAACCTGCGTATCACGGCGTCGTCTACACGGAGGCGCTCGGCCCGGCCGCCTACATCGGCCGTGCGCGGACCGTGCCGCTTCGGAACACCGGCTCGGCCCTGAGTCCCTTCAACGCGTTTCTGTTCCTGCAGGGGATCGAGACACTGGCGCTGAGGATGGAGCGTCACGTGTCGAACGCCATGGCCGTCGCCCACCACCTGGAAGCGCACCCCTTGGTCGCCTGGGTGAACTATCCCGGCCTGAAATCCTCGCCCTATTACGAGCTGGCTCAGAAGTACACGAAGGGGCGTCCGTCCGCCCTGTTGACCTTCGGGATCAAGGGGGGCTTTGACGCGGGCGTGAAGTTCTACGATGCCCTGAAGCTATTCAAGCGGCTCGTGAACATCGGTGACGCGAAATCCCTGGCGGCGCATCCCGCCTCGACAACACACCGTCAGCTGACGGAGCAGGAGCTGAAAGGGGCGGGCGTCACACCGGACATGATTCGCCTCTGCGTGGGAATCGAGGCCCTCGACGACATCCTTGCTGACATCGATCAGGGGCTCGCTGCCGCGGGAGCATGAGGAAAGAGGACCGGGCGTGTGGGGCGCCCGGTCACCTCATCGGCAGGGTCTCCTTTCAGCGCGCCGCGGCGTTCTCAATCAGGAACAGCCCCGTCTTCCCGCTGGCCACGAGGTCCAGGTCGCCGTCGGCCTCCATGTCAGCCACGCGGATCTGCAGGCCCCCGCCCACGTCCCCTCCCTCGTGGATCACGTGCCGGATCCACTCCACGTCAGGGGAGCCGGCAGTGCCGCGTGCAGCCACGGCACGTGACTCATACCAGTAGAGCACCAGCGGCTCTTTTTCGCTTCCCTCCGGCCCACGCGCCTGCGCCCGCTTGCCTGTAATCAGGTCCGGCCGGCCGTCGCCATTGAGATCCGCCAGCGCGGACGCATGCGCCAGCGCCCAGTGGGAGATCGCTGAAGTTGTCGATGTAGCCGGACGCACGTGGAATGTCCCCGACCTTGTGCCGCGTCCAGTCCGGTGCCGCGTACCAGTACTCGCAGGCAAGGATGTCAGGTCGGCGATCGTTGTTCACGTCCACGACAGCCGCCGTTTCGCACAGGCTGGTATCAAGGGGGTGGACGCGAAACGGGATCGTTCCGGGGGCGGGAGCCGGGCCGGCCACCTGGGCGGCCAGCACGAGCGGCAGCATTGCGTGACGAAGCATGGCCGGCCTGCCTTCCTCTTGAACCGGAGTGACGGAGACGAGACATCGCGCCTGCGGACGCAGAGGAAGCGGCAGGCGCAAGTTCCAATTCCCAAGTTCCAATTCCCAATTCCCAAGCTCCAATTCCCATTTGGCCGTCCGGCCTTGGGAGTTGGGGGTTGGGGGTTGGGCGTTGGGAGCGCCGGGGCCGCGGATCAGCGCCGCGAGAGGTACGTCAGCGCGCCGGCGGCGGACTCGGTGGCGATGCGGCGGGACAGGTCCTCGATCTCGCTCGCGGCTGCATCGTACTCACCCACCCAGATCTTTCGATCC
>JACCXG010000206.1 GCA_013697225.1 Acidobacteriota bacterium | reverse complement strand
GCGAGGGCGACGAGCGGGTTGATCAGGTTGAAGAACGCGAACGGCGCATACGTGAACGTGGCCACGCCAAGCGTTTGGGCCATGAAGGCGCCGCACGTGTTCCACGGCACGAGCGGCGACGTCAGCGTTCCGCCGTCCTCGAGCGTGCGCGAGAGGTTCTTCGGATGCAGCCCGCGCCGGCGGTACTCGGCCCGGAACATCCGCCCCGGGAGGACGATCGCGATGTACTGATCGGAGGCGATCACGTTCATCCCGATGGCCGTCGCAAGCGTAGCGGCCACGAGGCTCCCCGTACCGCGTACCGCGCCGAGAATCCCCGCCGCCACCCGTTGCAGCATCCCAGTGGTTTCCATCACCGCGCCAAACATCATGGCCGACAGGATCAGCCAGACCGTCGGCAGCATGCTCCCCATTCCGCCGCGCGAGAGCAGTTGGTCGAGGGCCTCGTTGCCCGACGCCAGCGTGTAGCCGGCAAAGAGCGCCATCCATGCCCCTTTGACGAGCGCGACGCCGCGCGGCAGATCCGTTGCGCCCACGTAGGTGAGCACGGCCTCGGCCTGGAAGAGCACCGCGAACACGCAGCCGGCCAGCGCGCCAATCATCAGCGCGGGAAGGGCCGGCATCCGCCTGATCACGAGGCCGATCACGAGCAGGACCGGAATCAGCAGGTGCGGGCCGATTGCGAACTGCGCGCGAAGGGCCGTGCGGATCCCTTCGACGCTCCCCGTCTCGGCCGGAGCCGCTGCATTCGCGCCGATTATGGCGAAGAGCGTCAGGGCCATCACGATGCTCGGCACCGTCGTCCAGAGCATGTGGCGGATGTGGGTGAAGAGCTCGGTTCCCGCCATCGCGGGGGCCAGGTTGGTGGTGTCGGAGAGCGGCGACATCTTGTCGCCGAAGTAGGCCCCCGAGATGATGGCGCCGGCAGCCAGCCCGAGGTGCAGGTTCTGCGCGGTGGCAATCCCCACAAGGGCCACGCCGATAGTGCCGGCAGTCGTCCACGAGCTCCCCGTGGCGAGCGCGACGATGCAGCAGATGGCGCAGGCGGCAGCGTAGAAGAGCCCCGGCGTCAGCACGGCCAGTCCGTAGTCGATCATCGTGGGGACGACGCCGGCGAGGATCCAGGTTCCGATGAGGGCGCCGACGACGAGCAGGATGAGCACCGCGCCCAGGGCGAGCGAGATGCCATGGACGATGCCTTCCTCTATCGATTTCCACGAGTGACCGTTGAGGACGCCGATGAGCACGCCCGTGAAGGCGCTCAGGATGAGCGCAATCTGGTTCGGCCCCCCCGAGGATTCATCGCCAAAGAGGTAAACGGATGAGGCCAGCAGCGCGACGAGCACGCCGATGGGGATGAGGGATTGCGCCAGGGTCGGCGATCGGCCAGACGAGGGAGACGAGGGAGACGAGGGGGGCATGGGTCGCGGCCCATGGTACAATAGCCGTTTGCGTAAGCCCTGAAATTCCCCTCTGTATGGCGCACGACTGGATTGTGGTACGCGGCGCGCGCGTCCACAACCTGAAGAACATCGACGTCGAGCTGCCCCGCGAGAAGCTTGTCGTGATTACCGGGCTTTCCGGGTCCGGCAAGTCCTCCCTTGCCTTCGACACGATCTACGCGGAAGGGCAGCGCCGGTACGTGGAATCGCTGTCGTCGTACGCCCGGCAGTTCCTCGAGCAGATGGAGAAGCCGGACGTCGATCTGATCGACGGCCTCTCCCCCGCGATTGCCATCGAGCAGAAGACCACCGGGTCCAATCCCCGATCCACCGTCGGCACCGTCACCGAGATTTACGACTACCTGCGGCTGCTCTTTGCCAACATTGGCGTGCCGCACTGCCATCTGTGCGGCCGCGAGATTGCCTCGCAGTCGCTCGACCGGATCATCGACGTCGTGATGCTCTCGCCGAAGGACGAGCGCGTCAGCGTGCTCGCCCCGGTGGTGCGCGGGCGCAAGGGGGAGTTCAAGAAGGAGCTTGCGGCGCTCAGGGGGCGCGGGTTCACGAAGGTCCGCGTGGACGGGCAGGTCCGCTCCCTGGACGAGGAGATCACCCTCGATCGCCGCAAGAACCACACGATCGACGTCGTTGTCGATCGGCTCATCCTGAAGGGCGGGATCGAGCGCCGTCTGGCCGAATCGGTGGAGATCGCGCTGAACCTGGCGGACGAGATCGTCATCGTCAACACGCTCGACGGCGGCGACCGCCTGTTCTCCCGGCGGCTGGCCTGCACGTTCTGCGGCGTGAGCATGCCGGAGATGACGCCTCGGGCCTTCTCGTTCAATTCCCCGCACGGGGCGTGCGGCGGCTGCCAGGGCCTGGGCGCCGTGCACGATTTCGATCCGATGCGGATCGTCCCCGACGAGTCGTTGTCGCTGAAGGAAGGGGCGATTGCCCCCTGGGCCAGGGGGGACCGCCGGCTCGTGCGCGAAGCGCTCGACAGCCTCAGCCGGACCTTCGACATCGATCTCGAGCTGCCGTTCCGGAAGCTCCCGAAGAAGCAGCGGGATCTGCTGTTCTTCGGTGCGAGCGGGCCGAGGCGGACGGAGGACGGGGGGAAGGGCACACGCGCGCGCGTGAAGGAGCCGTTCGGGGCGGGCTTCGAAGGGCTCATCCCCAACCTGCGGCGGCGGTACGAGGAGGGCAGCTGGATCGAGCAGGAGAACCTCGAGCCGTATCGCGCGCTGCGCGCCTGCCCGGAGTGCGGGGGGGAGCGGCTCAAGGCCCAGAGCCGCGCCGTGCGCGTGAAGGGGCGCACGATCTCGGAGTACGTCGGCCTGCCGATCGCCGAGACCGTGCGCGTGTTCGATGCGCTGGAGCTCACGGACCGCGAGGCGATGATTGCCAGCCGGATCCTCCGCGAGATCCGGGACCGGCTGCACTTCCTCGATGAAGTCGGCGTGGGGTACCTGACGCTCGCGCGCAGTGCCGCGACGCTGTCGGGCGGGGAAGGGCAGCGCATCCGCCTCGCCACGCAGATCGGGTCCAACCTCACCGGTGTGCTGTACGTGCTCGACGAGCCGTCGATCGGGCTGCACCAGCGCGACAACCGCGCGCTGCTCTCCACGCTTGCGCGGCTCCGCGATCTCGGCAACACCGTGCTCGTCGTCGAACACGACGAGGAGACGATCCGGACCGCCGACTACGTGGTGGACCTCGGGCCCGGCGCGGGGGAGCACGGCGGCGAGGTGATCTTCCAGGGCACCCCGGCGGCGCTGCTGACGGAAGGGAACGGCTCGCTCACCGGCGCTTACCTCAGAAACGAGCGCGTGATCCAGGCGCCCAGGGCCAGGCGGCCGGCGGCTCGCGGCCACATCGTCATTCGCGGGGCGCGCAGCAACAATCTCAAGGACATCGACGTGGCCATCCCGATAGGGGTGCTGACGACCGTGACCGGTGTGAGCGGATCGGGCAAGTCGACGCTGGTGAACGAGATCCTCTATCGCGCGCTGGCCCGCCTGCTGTACCGCGCCGCCGACGAGCCGGGGGCGCACAGCGCGATCGAGGGGATCGAGGGGCTCGACAAGGTCATCCAGATCGACCAGTCACCCATTGGCAGGACGCCGCGGTCCAACCCGGCCACCTACACCGGGCTGTTCACGTTCATCCGCGACCTGTTCGCGATGCTGCCCGAGTCGAAGGCACGAGGCTTCAAGCCCGGGAGGTTCTCGTTCAACGTCAAGGGGGGGCGCTGCGAAGCCTGCCAGGGGGACGGGGTGATTGCCATCGAGATGCACTTCCTGCCGGACGTGTATGTGATGTGCGAGCAGTGCAAGGGGCGCCGGTACAACCGGGAGACGCTCGAGATCAAGTACCGCGGCAAGTCGATCGCGGACGTGCTCAACCTCA
>JACCXG010000379.1 GCA_013697225.1 Acidobacteriota bacterium | reverse complement strand
AGATGGGGCAGAACGCGGCGGGCGCGGCGAACATTGACGCGCAGGTGGAAATGCTGGCTGACTCGGGGGCACACGTCCTGGTGCTGCAGGAGATTACCGTCACGGCCCAGGGGAACCAGCCCGCGCTGTTCGAGGCCAAGCTGGAAGCGTTGACTGGTCAGCAGTGGCAGGGGGTCTGGGCTCCGGCGCCATGGTCCACCACCACCACGCAGGAGGGGAACCTGATCCTCACAACGCTGCCGATCGCGTCCTCGTCGACTTTCACGGTCGACACGGCGCCCTGGGACTCGGGGTGGTTCGACACGAAGCGATCTGCTGCCCGGCTGGCCGTTGTCGTGAACGACGGGACGGTGAATGTGTTCGGTACCCACCTGGCGCTGAATGCCACCCATCGCCAGTCTCAGCTCGACGCGCTGCAGGCGTGGATCGACGGCTTTGCTGCGCCCCGCATCATCGGAGGGGACTTCAACATGGTGCCAGGTGAGACGGCGTACATCGACATGGCCGCAATGTTCACCGACGCCTGGACAAGCCTTGCGGGAAGCGATCAAGGGTTCACGATGGACGCGCGCAACTCTGCGGGCAATCAGCCAGGCCGGATCGATTATTGGTGGCAGGAGAAGGCGGATTCCCAGGCGCTCGGCAGCGAAGTGTGGGTGGTGAAGACGACCCGCAGCGATCACCACATTGTCGTGCTGGACGTCCAGGTGAAGTAGCCGGCTGCGCCGACTAGGCGGGACGCTGCGCAGGTGCCTGCCGAGATCTCGCACCCGCAGCGGCGTACGCGTAGCCCACGAGGAGAGGCCGGGAGAGTCCGTCCGGAGCGTGCACGGTGATATCCGCGCACCCGCTCTCACGGAGCAGGCGATACAGGGTGGCCGGGTCGGGGGCATCCACTTCAGGCTCCTCAGCCCCTTGGACAATCAGCACTGGGGCGAGTCTTGCCGCGGTGTGAAGGATCCGAGCGGCTTCCTCCTCCGGCAGATGAGTGAGCGAGCCGCAGGCCGTGACGACCTCGAACGCGCCGAGCTCGCCAGTCAACAGGGTCCTCAGTCCGCCGGTGATGATCTGCAAGGGACAGGGACGAATGTCGCGCCAGGACAGCAGCTGACACCCGGTGCGCAAGACGTCCGCTGCCTCACGGGAGGGGGCAATCGCTACGACCTCGCGCGCCCCGGCACCGAGCAGCATGAGGGGAAACGCCAGCCCGGTCGAGCCCAGATCCAGCACCCGCCTGTTCGCGACGAGCGGTGCGATCACCGGGCGCTCCAGTCTCGCCCACGCTGAAGACGAAGGGGGCGGTGGCGTTCCTGGACCGGTCGTTGGATTGAACCCCAGCTCCAGGCCCGAGCCCGGGCTGAAGGCGTGAGGAACCCTGGCCCTGAGCTCCTCCAGCAACCGGCGGGCGCCCGCTTCCGTCAAAAGGGACGCGCCGAACTGCCGGTTGAACTCACGCCTGTCGAGATCGCGCGCGGCTGCGAACGCGACCGACTGCCGGCCGTACACTCTGACGGTCGAGAGGTCCTGATACCTGAGGGAGCCGTCTGCCGCGCGGGCAAGAGGTCGAAAGCTCCGCCGAAGGCCGGCAATCCCGAGCGCGTGCGCGCGGTCGAGCAGCCGTTCGAGTTCGGCGACAGGCGCGTGGGTCGCCTCGGTGTCACCCGCGCCAGCGAGAATCCCCAGCTCCCGCAGCGCGTCGGGATTCGGTTTGCCAGCCGTCAGTTCACAGGCCGCCGCGAACACCCCCTGCACCAGCGGGCGGGCCGACGGGCCCCACGCGAAACGATACGCCGCGCGCTGCCAGGACCCACTGCGCCCCGCGGGGCTGGTCCGCGGACGATGCCGGGGGACCAACCTCACTCGGGCTGTGCGCCGGAACCACGAGCGCACATCGGGCTTCACGCGATGACGACGAGCAACGCGCGTACCGGGCCTGACCGGCAGGTAAACACCGCTAGCACAGCAGTTTCCTCTGAAGGGGCGCTTGGGAAGGCGTCTTCAGGCCCTGCAGCGGTATGGCAGAACTACACGGCTGGCCCGGCTGGAGCCATCGTCTCCTCTTCAACAGCTTTCTCGTAGCACGGAGGGCAGATGCCGTGCGAGAACTGCGCGTCGGTATGGACGCTGATATAGCTCTCGACCTCTTCCCAGTAGTTCTGGTCCGAGCGGATGCGTTTGCAGTAGCTGCAGATCGGCAGGAGTCCCGAGAGCCGCTTGATATTTGCCAGCAGCCCAAGCGTCCGCTGCCCGACGCGGATGCGCGCGCGCAGTTCGCCGGGGTCGAACGGCTTGGTCAGGTAGTCGTCGGCACCCGCCTCCAGGCCGTCGACGAGGTCCTGACGGCCGGTCCGGGAGGTCAGCAGGATCAGGTACACCGGCGTGCGCAGCGGTGTACTGCGGATCCTGCGGCATAGCTCGAGACCGTCCAGGCCAGGCATCATCCAGTCGAGGATTGCCAGCGAGGGAGGCCGGTCGCCCACGAGGGTATTCCATGCCGTGTTGCCATCGGGCGCGACGCTGACCTCGAACCCCCAGCTCTCGAGTGTCCCCTTTACCATCGTGGTGGACATTCTGTCGTCGTCGGCAATCAGTATGCGCATGAGCCCTGCGCCTCCTCAACCTGCGTGCCGCGTCCCTGCAGGATCTCGAGGAAGCCGGCCGCTTCGGCTGCGAGCACGCGCCAGGCCCCATCGGCTGCGTCCATCCGCGACTCTGCCCCCACGCGTTCCAGCGCATCGGCAGCGTCGAA
>JACCXG010000361.1 GCA_013697225.1 Acidobacteriota bacterium | reverse complement strand
CCGTGATGCCGGTCAGGGGCTGGAACCAGTGCGTGTAGTGCGTGGCGCCGTGCTCGACCGCCCAGTCCTTCAGCGCGCTTGCCAGAATGTCTGCCACCGAGGGCTCGAGCGCCTCTCCGTGGGCGATTGCCCGGCGCAGGGCGCGGAACACGTCTTTCGGCAGACGGGCGCGCTGCACTTCCTCGTTGAAGGTGAGCGAGCCGAACTCGTCGGTCGCCTTGCGCTGCGGCACCACCGGAGCCGAACGCGCGGTTGCGCTCCAATCGTTGATGTTGCGAAGCGCGTCACCTGCTGATGCGGAACCCATGCGGGAAAGTCCTTTCTGGCCCTACGTCGAAGTCGCGTGTGCCGGAGAGTGTCTCGAATGGACCATTATGGAGGCGCAGTGGCGGGACGGCAAGACCCAAATTCGGATTTTGGGGCTCATTTAGGTAACGAAGTGATACATATCGAGGACTACTATGCGCCGGTGCTGGGAGAGTTCGAGCAACTCGTCCTGCTCGCTCTCCTGCGGCTGGGGAACGGCGCCTACGGCGCCGGCATCAGGCGGGAGATCAGGGAACGCACGGCGCGCGACGTGCCGATCGGCAGTGTGTACGTGACGCTCGCGCGTCTCGAGCGCAAGCGCATGGTGGTCTCGTACGTGGGAGACCCGTCCCGCGAGCGCGGCGGCCGGCGCCGCAAGCACTACGTGATGAACGACCCCGGCCAGCGCGCCCTCGGCAGGGCGTACCGCGCCCTCATGGCCATGGCCGAGGGCATGCACAAGGAGCTGGAGGCGCTGTAGACGAGACACCCCGCCAGTGGGCACTTCGTGGAGCCCGCTCCGGTGGAGGACAGCAGATAGGATCGACTGACCATGCGGGAGCGCCGGATCGTCCACATCGACATGGACGCTTTCTACGCGTCGGTCGAGCAGCGCGACGATCCATCCCTCCGGGGGAAGCCCGTGGCCGTGGGCGGAAGCCCCGGGGGCCGCGGCGTGGTTGCCGCGGCAAGCTACGAGGCGCGGCAGTTCGGCGTCAGATCAGCGATTCCAATGGCTCGGGCGGTTCGCCTCTGCCCGCATCTCGTGATCGTCCGCCCCGAGTTCAGCAAGTATCGGACGGCGTCGCAGGCGGTGTTCGCCATCTTCAGGTCCGTCACACCGCTCGTCGAGCCGCTGTCGCTCGACGAGGCGTACCTCGACGTCACGGAGAATGCGTGGGGGGAATCGCTCGGCCAGGCCGTCGCGACGCGGCTCAAACGGGACATCAGGGAGGCGACGGGGCTGACCGCTTCCGCGGGAGTCGCACCCAACAAGTTCCTGGCGAAGATCGCGTCGGCATGGAAGAAGCCGGATGGCCTCACGGTGATCGCCCCGGCGCGAATGGAGCACTTTCTGCAGAAGCTTCCGGTGGACGCCCTGTGGGGAGTCGGGCCTGTCACCGCCGCCCGCCTGCGCGAGCGCGGCATCGATCGGCTCGTGGACGTGCGCCTGGCGGATCCAGCCCTCCTGCGCGACGCGGTCGGAGGGCAGGCCGACTGGCTCCGCCAGCTTGCCGAGGGGCGCGACGACCGACCTGTCGTCGCAGATCACGCTCCGAAGTCGTCCGGCTCCGAGAACACTTTCGCAACGGATCTGACGGACATCACCGTGATTCGCGGCGCCATCGACGGAATGGCCCGCGAATCGGCGGGCTGGCTGGAGCGGCGGGGCCTGACGTGCCGAACGGTGAGCATCAAAGTCCGCTATTCGGACTTCCAGACGGTCACCCGCAGCCACACAGACCCGCTCCCGACCCGAAACCCCGACGACCTCGCCAGGCGGGCAGTGGCGCTCATCGAACGGACGGAAGCGGGGCACCGGCCGGTGCGCCTGCTCGGTGCGAGCGTGCACAACCTCGTCGACCCCGCGGCCCCCTCTCCCCGGGAACCGCACGCCACGGAGCCACGGCTGCCGTTCTAGTCTCCGCCGGTCTTCTTCGCCCGTGACCGGCTGGTCGGTGTACGCGCACGGGACGCAGTCTTGCGCGCGCGGCCGCCGACACCCTCACTCTTCGCCCCTTCCGTTCTCCGGGTGCGCCCGGACCCGCCTGCCGCCTTCCGGGTGCCTCGGGTTTTCCGCGCAGCCGCGGGAGCCTCGTTCCCGGGTTGCGGTCCGGAGTCCTCGTCTTCCTCCGCTTCTTCCCCGTCGACCACAGGACTCATGTCGACTTCCTGCACGACGTCTCCTTCGACAACGTCATCATCCGGAACTGGCTGTGACACTTCGACGGCCTGTTCCTGTTCCCGATAGGGCTCCGCTGTCTCAGCCTCCGCCGGGCCCTCTTCCCCGTCGGCAGACGCGGAGTGGAGTGCACCCCAGCCCTGACGATCGGGGCGATCCGTGTACGCACCGGTGCGCCCCTCTGCCGCATCACGCCGGATGGTCTCTTCAGCGTCGGATGCGCCGGCAACCGGCTGCATGATGTTCGCGGGAAAGAGACGAATCACCCCCTGGCGATCGCGCTCGACGCGGAACAGCCCCTCCCGCTGACATGCACGGAGCAGGTCCTGAAGGCTGCCGAACCCGAACTTGCGCTCGTCGAACGTCGGATCGACGCTGCGCATGAACTGCTTCGCCTGCCGCACGTACATCGGGAACCGCGGCGGATTCGGCGCGGTCTGGAAGATGCGCCGCACGTCGTTCACACCCTCGGCTACGCGCAGCTCCGGCATTGGCGTGGAGGGGCGCGCCTGCGGCTCCGCCTCCTGGCCGGAGGACGCTTCGGCGTCCTGCCCGTCACGCCGTTCATCGGGCGCCGGACCAGGGGCTTCCTCACCGGCGCGGAGGCGTCCGTCTGCTCCTTCGACCACTTCCACGAGCACGTTGCGCCCGTGCTCCCGCAGGCGCACATGTCCGGCGGACGCCAGCTTCTGCGCAAAGTCACGGAAGCTGCTGACGCCGTACGTACGCTCCGAGAACGTGGAATCGAGCTGGAGGAGCGTGCTCTTCAAGAGGCCGAGCTGCGGCGACACCTCACGGTCGCTCAGCACCTTCAGCGCCCGCCGTACGAGTGGAAGGGCCTGATCGATCGGCGCCTGGGCCACCGCCCCGACCTGCCGCCGGTCGGCGCCACGTCGTGGGCCCACCAGGTTCTCGTACGCGATGAACTCGTGGCAGTTGCGCTGCATGACGCCGCTCGTGAAAGCGCGCCCGCCGACGACGAATACCTGCTTGTCGTACTGCTTCAGTTTCTCGACGAGGGTGATGAAATCACTATCGCCGCCAACGATCACATACGCGTTGATGTGGGTGTGGGTAAAGGCCATCTCCAGCGCATCGAGCGCCAGGTTGATGTCGGCGCCGTTCTTGTCGCCGCCCGGGGTGAGATTGCGCTGGAGAAGCTTCGTCGCGTGCTGCGTCAGCGAACGGCTGTAGTCGCCAGCCCGCGTCCAGTCTCCGTAAGCAATCTTCGAGACAACCTCGCCACGTTCCTTCAACGCTTCGAGCACGACACCGATGTCGAACTGCGTGCCCAGGGTACTCTTCACACCGATCTCGATATTGTCGAAATCGATGAACACTGCCAATTTGAGTTGTGTATCCGGCAAACCTTCAGTCTTCCCTTCCCGCCTGTGCGGCGCGTGTTCACGGAACGGCAGGCCGTGTCCTCAACATCAGCCAATCGAGTGTCGTGGGCAGGGCGGCCCGGAGGCCGCGGGGGCCGTGCTCACGGACGGCGAGGACAAGGCGTTCCGATTATCCCCTGAAAACCGGCGATCTGCCGC
>JACCXG010000354.1 GCA_013697225.1 Acidobacteriota bacterium | reverse complement strand
GCATTCGGCGAGTACGACGAGCAGCCCGACGAAACCGCGGGGCTCCTCCGCGAGTTCGCCTCGAGCGGATTCGTCAACGTGCTCGGCGGATGCTGCGGGACCACGCCGGATCACATCAGGGCTGTGGCGGAGGCGGTGGAGGGCCTGACGCCGCGCCCGCTGCCGGCTGACTCGTGGCTGAACGCCAGCATTTCTCGAGGCGGGTGGGGCCCCACCCCCACCCGCTCCGGCTCGGCGGCGCCTTCGGCGCTTCCCTTCGGCGCCTCGCCGGGGCTGCAGGCGCCCTCCCAGGCTGGCCACTTCTCGCAGTTCAGCGGGCTCGAGACGCTGACCATTCGTCCCGACTCCAACTTCCAGATGATTGGGGAGCGGACGAATGTCACCGGCTCCGCGAAGTTCGCGCGTCTGATCCGCTCGGAGAACTACACCGAGGCCGTCAGCGTTGCGGTGGACCAGGTCCGCGGCGGGGCGAACATGCTCGACGTCAACATGGACGAAGGCATGCTCGATTCGGAAGCCGCCATGACGACGTTCCTGCACTACATCGCGACCGAGCCCGAGATCGCGCGGGTGCCCGTGGTGGTCGACAGCTCGAAATGGACCGTGCTCGAGGCGGGCCTCAAGTGCATCCAGGGCAAGGGGGTCGTCAACTCGATCAGCCTCAAGGAAGGGGAAGCCGATTTCCTCGACAAGGCGCGCACGGTTCGCCGCTACGGCGCGGGGGTCGTGGTCATGGCGTTCGACGAGGCCGGCCAGGCCGACACCGTGGGGCGCAAGGTCGAGATCTGCCAGCGCGCGTACAAGCTGCTGGTCGAGAAGGCCGGCTTCGAGCCGACCGACATCATCTTCGATCCCAACATCCTCGCCATTGCCACAGGCCTCGAGGAGCACAACGACTACGCCGTCAACTTCATCGAGGCGACTCGCATCATCAAGGCCACCTGCCCGGGTGTGAAGATCAGCGGCGGTATCAGCAATCTCTCCTTCTCCTTCCGCGGTAACGATATCGTCCGCGAGGCCATCCATTCAGCCTTCCTGTACCACGCCATCAAGGCGGGCATGGACATGGGGATCGTCAACGCGGGGCAGCTCGTCGTCTACGAGGACATCCCGAAGGATCTGCTCGAGCACGTCGAGGACATCATCTTCAACAGGCGCCCGGATGCGACCGAACGGATGGTGCAGTTTGCCGAGGGGGTCAGGGGAGCCGGCAGGAAGCGCGAAACCGATCTCGCCTGGCGGGAGGCCACCGTCGAGGCGCGGCTGTCGTATGCGCTCGTTCACGGCGTCGTGGACTTCATCGAAGCGGACGTCGAGGAGGCGCGGCAGCAGTATGCGGAGCCGCTCCAGATCATCGAGGGGCCGCTGATGGACGGCATGAAGGTCGTCGGCGACCTGTTCGGCGCCGGCAAGATGTTCCTGCCGCAGGTCGTCAAGAGCGCGCGCGCCATGAAGAAGGCGGTGGCCTACCTGCTACCCTACATGGAGGAGGCCAAGCTCCGGTCCGGCTCCACGAAGGAGAAGGGGCGCATCCTCATGGCGACCGTCAAGGGGGACGTCCACGACATCGGCAAGAACATCGTCGGTGTCGTGCTCGGGTGCAACAACTACGAGGTGATCGACCTCGGCGTCATGGTGCCGGGCGCGAAGATTCTGGACGAAGCGGCGAGCCACCGCGCCGACATCGTCGGCCTGAGCGGCCTCATCACGCCGTCGCTCGACGAGATGGCCATCGTGGCACGCGAGATGGAGCGCCGCGGGCTGAAAGTGCCGCTGCTGATTGGCGGCGCGACGACGAGCAAGCAGCACACCGCCGTCAAGATTGCGCAGGAATACAGCGGTCCTGTCGTCCACGTGCTCGACGCCTCGCGGGCGGTCGACGTGGTGTCGAGCCTGCTCGGTGAGAAGCGTCCGGACTTCGACCGCGCGAACCGGGAGACGCAGGCCGGGATCCGCGAGCAGTACGCCACGCGCCGCAGGAAGCCACTCCTCTCGTACGAGCAGGCGTTCGCCAACCGGCTGAGGACCGACTGGGA
>JACCXG010000300.1 GCA_013697225.1 Acidobacteriota bacterium | reverse complement strand
GGATGGTCTTCGAGCGCAGCCTTCCTGGATTACGACAACGACGGCTGGCTTGATATTTACGTGGGGCGGTACCTGGAGTGGAGGTGGGACACGAATCCCCTCTGCCTGGCGTCGGACGGGACCACCCGGGCTTACTGTCACCCGCGGCTGTTCCCGCCGGTCCCGAGCGTCCTGCTCCGCAACAACGGCAACGGCACGTTCAGCAACCTCTCCGCTTCGAGCGGCATCGGCGCGTATGCGGGCAAGGCGCTGGGGGTCGCGATTCACGACTACGACGGCGACGGCTGGACCGATCTGTTCGTCGCCAACGACTCCATGGCGCAATACCTGTTTCGGAACACCGGAAGCGGCAGCTTCGCGGAGGTGGCACTCGACGCGGGTGTCGCGTACGACGGCGATGGACGGAGCTTTGCCGGGATGGGCACTGACCTCCAGGACTACGACAACGACGGCTGGGCGGATATCGTGGTGACTACACTCAGCCTGGAGCGGTACGCGTTGTTCCGCGCCACGGGTAGCGGCCGGTTCGAATACGCCTCGCACACCTCCGGCCTGGCAGCTGCGACAATCCGACACTCCGGGTGGGGCACGAAGCTTGTCGATCTCGACAACGACGGCCGGCGCGACCTCTTCGTGGCGCAGGGGCACGTTCTCGACACGGTGTCGCGCGCCCGACAGGGCTTCGACTACCTTCAGCCGCCGCTGATGCTCCGCAACACAGGAGCAGCATTCGTCGACGTGTCCGCATCGCTTGGGGCAGTCTTTGCGCGGCCCGCTGCCGGCCGCGGCGCGGCGTTCGGCGACATCGACAACGATGGTGACATCGACGTGGTGGTGGCAAACCTCGATTCGGCCCCCGTCCTGCTGCGCAACGACGGGGGAAACGCCGGCGCCTGGCTTACGGTCTCGCTTCGAGGCAGCCGCTCCAACCGGGACGGCATCGGCGCGCTCGTCCGCATCGAGGACGACCAGGGGCGCGCACAGTCCGCCATCTGCTCGACAGCCTCGAGCTACCAGTCGGCTAGCGACAGGCGCGTGCACTTCGGACTCGGGGACGCGCGGACCGTCAGCCGTGTAGAGGTGCGCTGGCCCGGTGGAACGATCCAGGTCCTCGAGAATGTTGAGGCGAGGACGGCCGTGCAAATCGTCGAGCCGGCCGCTGATCCGACAGCGAAGTGATTCGAGCACGAATGCGGGCATCCGGTTGAAGCGGTAACCCGCCTGCTGGTCGTATAGGCGGTGCGGGGGCCGATCGCCCCCTCGGGAAGGAAAGGTGTCGTGGCACTCAGAGCCAACCTCGAGGCATATGCCTACTCCGCCTTGCGGATCGTGACAGGGTTTCTCTTCCTGTTCCATGGCCTTCAGAAGCTGTTCGGGATGTTCGGCGGACGCGCCGTCGAACTGCTGTCGCTGCGTGGTGTTGTGGGAGTCATCGAGCTGGTGGGCGGCACGCTCGTGATGCTTGGAATGTTCACCTCGCCAGTGGCCTTCATCTGCAGCGGGCAGATGGCCTTCGCATATTTCATCTCACATCATCCACAGAACGTCTGGCCCATCATGAACCGCGGGGAGCTTGCGGCGCTGTACTGTTTTGTCTTCCTGTACATCGCGGCACGGGGCGCCGGGCCGCTGAGCCTCGACCGGCTGCTGTGGAAGCGCCGCTGAGGCGCGGCTTGCGGGTGCGTACGGTTGCGCCTGAGGCTCGGTTTCAAGCGTTCGGTCACCCGCTCGCGGCACCGCGCATCCCGAGTCTGATTTCGACCTGTGTGGTGGTGCTGGCCCTGGCCACCCGCTCTGGCGAGGTCCGCCACCGTGCGGCGCAGCCTCCCCTCACGAACGTGACCGCAACCCGCGGCCTATAATCCTGGCAGGCTCCCACACGCGTTGGCAGGAGGCGTTTCACGTGACCCCCCGAGCGCTCACCTTCACCTCGACCCTGCTGCTCGCCGCCGCGCTGACCTCGCCGTCGGCGCGGCAGACGGGCGCAGACGGCCCCCCCGGGCAAGGCCGGGTGCTGGCTCGCGCCGATCAGCACATCCTGCCGCAGCGGGAACGCGCAGCGGCCGTCAATGCCATGCTCCGGGATCGCCTCGACACGCTGCTTCCACGCCTCATGCGCGAGGTGGACATCGATCTCTGGGTGATCGTCAATCGCGAGTACGTGGAGGACCCGTTGTACCTCACGCTGGTGCCGGAGCCGGTCTTTGCCGCGCGCCGCACGACCATGCTCGTGTTCCACGACCGCGGCGGGCCGGACGGCGTGGAGCGGCTGACCGTGAGCCGCTACCCCATGGCCGGGTTCTACGAAGCCGTGTGGCAGGGGGACGACGTCGACGAGCAGTGGACCCGGCTCGGCGCGCTCATCGCCGAGCGCCGGCCCCGGCGTATCGGCATCAACACCAGCCGGAACTGGGCGTTCGGGGACGGCCTGACGAGCGGCCTGCGCGACCGCCTCATGGACATCCTTCCACCGGAGTACGCCTCCAGAGTGGTGAGCGCCGAGGCGCTGGCGGTGCGCTGGCTGGAAACCCGCACGCCCCGCGAGCTCGAGGTGTACCCGCACATCGTGTCCCTCGCGCGCGGCGTGATCGCCGAAGCCTTTTCCGACCGGGTGATCACCCCAGGCGTGACGACGAGCGACGACGTGGCGTGGTACATCCGGCAGCGGTTTGCCGAGCTCGACCTGCCGATCTGGTTTCAGCCCTACGTCAACGTCCAGCGCCCCGGCACGACATGTGACGACAAGACGCCATTCTGCGGCGACTACGGCGTGGTCATCCAGCGCGGGGACGTCCTCCACACGGATGTCGGGATCACCTACCTGCGCCTGAGCACCGACACCCAGGAGATGGGATACGTCCTGCGCCTCGGCGAACGGGAGGTGCCCGCCAGTCTGGAGCGGGCGCTGGCCGTGGGCAATCGCTGGCAGGATCTCCTCACCGCGGAGTTCACGGCGGGCCGGACCGGCAACGAGGTGCTTGCCGCCGTGCAGGCCGCCGCCCGCCGGGAGGGCATCACTCACAACACGTACACGCATCCGATCGGCTTCCACGGACACGGAGCGGGGGCGACCATCGGCATGTGGGATTCACCGGGCGCCATTCCGATCCAGGGCGACTGGAAGGTGCACCCGAACACCGCCTATGCCATCGAGGGCAGCGTCCGCGTGCCGGTGCCCGAGTGGAAGGGCCAACCGGTCGACATCAAGCTCGAGCAGTCGGCGGTGTTCGACGGCACGCGCGTCATCTACCTCGCGGGCCGCCAGACGCAGTGGCACGTAATCAGGTAGGACGGCCTGCGTTCTGTCCTGCAGAACAGGACCGCCCGCCCGCCCCCGTTCCGCGGCGGTATACACTCCACGCCTTCCCCAGAGGAACCCCTGATGACGACGTTCGCCCGCCTGGTACGCACGCTGGCCATTCCCCTCACGGTGATCGTGCCGCTCTCGGCCTGTGCGTCCGCCGGTGGAACGACCTCCCGCGCGTCGGCGCCCTCCGGTCCGGCCGGAGCGGATGATCACCTGCTTCCGGTGCGCCACGACACGGCGACCGGCCGTGTCGTGCTGACCATCCTGCGCCCCGGCGAGGACATGCTGTATCTGAACACCCTGGCGACGGGACTCGGGTCGATGGCGGCGGGGCTCGACCGCGGGCAGACCGGTTCGGAGGCGCTGGTGCGGTTCGAACGGCGCGGCGCGCGAGTGCTGCTCGTCCAGCGGAACACCGCGTTTCGTGCTGCATCCGGTGACGAGGCGTTGCGGCGCAGCGTCGAGGAGGCGTTCCCGCAGTCCGTGCTCGCCTCGTTCGCGATCGAGGAGGACGGAAAGGGCGGCATCACGGTAGACGCGACCGACTTCTTACTGAGCGACGTCTACGGCGTGGCGGGGCAGCTGCGAAACGCGCGGCTCGGCGCCTTTCGTCCCGACCGCGACCGCAGCTACATCGACGGCGCGGTCACCCGCTCCTTCACGTCGAACACGGAAATCCGGTCGGTGCTCACCTACGTGTCAGACGATCCGGGCGCGGACATCCACAGGCATGCGCCGGACGGGCGATCCATCACGCTCCAGCAGCACCACAGCTTCGTGCGGCTGCCGGACCCGCCGCTCGCGATGCGCCCCTTCGACCCGCGGGCGGGCTTGTTCCCGATCTCCTTCTTCGATTTTGCCCAGCCGTTCGATGCCGACTACCGCAGTCGCGGCGTCGTCCGCTGGCGGCTGGAGCCGCGCGACCCGGCGGCCTACGTGCGTGGCGAGACCGTCGAACCCGTCACGCCGATCGTCTACTACATGGACCCTGCGATCCCCGAGCCGTACCGCAGCGCGTTCATCGACGGCGGCCGGTGGTGGAACGAGGTGTTCGAGGCGGCAGGCTGGCGGAACGCGTTCCGGATCGAGCCGCTGCCGGCGGACGCCGACCCGATGGATGCGCGTTATCCGGTGATCTACTGGGTGCATCGCACCGAGCGCGGTCCGTCGGTCGGACCTTCCTACCGGGATCCGCGAACCGGCGAGATCATCGGCACGGTCGTGCGGATGGACTCGTACCGCTCGCTGGTGGACCACGACATCTACATGGGGCTGGTGCCTGCCGCCGGTGCGGAGGGGCTGCAGCTCACAGCCGAACAGTTCTCGATGGCGCGCCGGCGGCAGCACGCCGCCCATGAGATCGGCCACACGCTCGGGCTCGCGCACAACTTCATCGCGGCAACGCAGGATCGCGCGTCGGTCATGGACTATCCCTACCCCCTCGTCCGGCTGGACCCCCAGGGGCGGCTCGACATCTCCGAGGCGTATCGCGCATCGCCAGGTCCGCACGACATCCTGGCAATCCGGTACGCCTACACGTGGTATCCCGACGCGGCGGCCGAAGCCGCAGGGCTGCGTCAGCTCGTGCGGGACGGGGAAGCACAGGGGCTCCGTTTCGTCGCCGACGCGCACGCCGGGGCGGCTGGCTCCATTCCCGGCGCCAGCCAGTGGATCGAAGGGGCGGACATGCTGAGCGCGCTGGAGCGCACGATGGCGGTCCGGCGCTTGCTCATCGACCGGTTCGATACGCGGGCCGCACAGCCGGGCGAAGCGCTCGCCGTGCTGAACCGCCGGTTCGCACACGTGTACTTTCACCACCGCTACGCGCTGACCGGCGCGATCAAGTACATCGGCGGCATGGACTTCGGCTATGCGATCGCGGGCGAGCCGACCGTCACCACGCGGATTGCACCGCCGGACGATCAGCGCGCGGCCCTGCAGCGCGTGCTCGGCGCGCTCGCGCCGGCCGAACTGCGCATCCCCGACCGCGTGACGACGCTGCTGCCCCCGGTGCCGTTCGGGTACGACGCGGACCTGACGCTCGTCCCGACGCCCGCCGGCACGGCGTTCGACCCGCTGGCGGCGGCGCACAGCCTCGCCCAGGAGATTCTCAACGGAATCCTGCACCCGGAGCGCGCCGCGCGCCTGGTCTCGTTCAACGCCCGGGATACCGCGAACCCCGGTCTCGACGAAGTGCTGACAGCCATGGTGGGCGCCACGTGGGGGCGGTCCGCACAGCCGGATGATGGCGCCGGCATGGACGCCTCGCTGCGCCGGATCGCACAGCGCGCCACGCTGGACGCCATGCTCGACCTGGCGGCGAGTGCGTCAGCCACCGCGCAGGTCCGCGCGATCACGGGAGATCACCTCACCGCGCTCGCCCGGCAGCTCGCAACACCCGGCGCGACCACGGGAGAGGAACGCGGCCATCGCGCGACGGCCGCCAGGGACATCGAGCGATATCTGGAGGGACGGCTGGATCCGGCTGCGCGGCCGAGACCTGCCCGCGTGCCGCTGCCCTGGCCGTGATCGGCCGGGATCACGCGGACGCGCGCGAGTTGCCTTCCCTCGCGGACTCGCCCACGAGCTTCTCCTTTGCCGGATCCCACTGCAGCGGGCGTGAAGACCTCCGCTACGTCCGGCCGGAGGTGCCGAAATGCTGACACGCCGGCAAGCTCCCCTTGGAGGATCCCGATGAGCTGGCGGAATCATTCGAGCTCGCCGAGCACCACGTTCACGTTGGTTCTCACCCGTTCCACCGGAGTGTCCCGGTAGCCGGTGTACTTGGCGGGTGTCTTCCAGCTCGACGCGATCTCGTCGGCGGATCGGCCGGCCTTCTTCCCGTCCTGAACGGCGGAGAGGAACGCCTCGTTGAACTCGGCGTATTCCTGCAGTTCGGCGACGCTCATCGTGGTGCTGTGGCCGGTGATAATCGCCTCGACGTCCTTCAGGCCCGCTGCGGCTTTGGCAAGCGTGTCGCCGATGGCGGCCCCGCTGCCGCCGTTGTTCGCGTCGAGAATCGGGAGGTTCTTGCCAGGGAAGATGTCGCCCGCGTGCGCAACACGGAGCGACGGGAAGACCACCCACGCGTCGCCGCTGGTGTGGCCGGGGCCGAAGTAGCGCAGGTCCACCTGGTCAGCCCCCTTGCCGAGCGTCAGCGTGTCGGTAAACGTGCGTGTCGGGAGCCCCCTGCCCTTGTGCTCGGTGAAGATGTTCCCCTCCTGCGGCGGGAAGCCGGTCACGGTCCGCATCTCCTTCATCAGCGCCGCCGTATTCCGGTGCGCCACGACTTCGACGTTGGCGGGGAACTCCACGTTGCCGCTCACATGGTCGAAGTGCGTGTGCGTGTTGATGATCGTGGTGACCGGTTTCGGGGTCAGTTCCCTGATCCTGGCCAGGAGCGGGGCGCCCCAATCCGGAAGCTTGGTGTCCACGACGACGACCCCGTCGGCCGTGATGAAGACAGCGGTATTGCCGCCGCCTCCGGTGAGGACGAAGAGGTTCTCGCGGAGCTTCTGGACTTCAATGACTTTCGGCTTCTGGGTTGCCGGCTCCTGCACCGCCTTGACGGCAACCGACAATGCCGCAACAGCGATCAGGGCCACGAGCACGGTGGGTCTTCTCATGGCCCGAATGATAGGCCAGCGGACGATGGATGAACAGCAGGTGGGGCACACACCGTAACGAAGGCCCCGGTTTTGCTTCTTTCTCTCTCAGCGGGCATTCACGCCCGCTGGAAGGATCCTGGAATGACGCGTATCCGCGCACTGCTCATCGCCTCGAGCCTGCTGTTCCCGGCAACCGCCG
>JACCXG010000287.1 GCA_013697225.1 Acidobacteriota bacterium | reverse complement strand
AATCAGAGCGCAACCCACTCGGGAAGTGCGCCATAAACGCTGGAGCAGTGCGCCCCGTCTAAGCACGCGTATGAGGTTCGACGCCCTCCTGCGGGACCTGCGCTACACATGCCGGACGCTGCGGCGCGATGCCCCCTTCACCATTTTTGTCATTCTCATCGCGGGACTGGGTATCGGCGCGAGCTCCACCATGTTCAGCGTCGTCAACACGCTGCTCCTGCGTCCCCTGCCGTTTGCCGAGCCGGAAGGCCTTGTGTGGATTGCGAACCGCGACACGAGCGGGCTCTCGGGACAGACGACCCAGGTCGGACACATGCTGGACCTGCGGGAGCGGACGCAGTCCCTGTCCGCGCTGGCCGGCTACTTTGCCTTTTACGGGGTCGGCGACAACCTGCTCAGCGGCGCCGGTGAGCCGGAGCGATTGAGCGGAGTCCCCGTGTCGGAGAACTTCTTTCAGATCATCGGCGTCGAGCCGCACCGGGGCCGTCTGTTCACTGCCGAGGAGGCCGCGTGGAACGGGCCGAAGGCAGTGCTCCTCAGCCACGGACTGTGGCGCCGGCGGTTTGCCTCGGACCCCGCAGTTGTCGGCACATCGCTGACACTGAACGACCAGCCGCATACGGTCGTGGGTGTGCTGCCGGCATCGTTCGACTTCGGATCCGTCTTCGCTCCCGGCAGCCAGTTCGATCTTTTCTTCCCGTTTCCCCTCAGCCCGGAGACGAACCGCTGGGGAAATACGCTGGCCCTGATCGGCCGCTTGAAGCCGGGTGCCTCCGCCGGAGAAGCACAGGCGGAAATAAGGACGCTTGCGCCCCGGATCATGGCGGAGCACCCGGAGCGCAACACGTTCGAGGGGCACGTCAGACCACTGGCGGACCACGTCGGGGGCCGCACGCGCCTGGCGGTCTGGGTCCTGGCGGGTGCGGTGGGCATGGTGATGCTGATCGTCTGTGCCAACCTTTCGAACCTGATGCTGGCAAGGAATGCCTCACGACAGAAGGAGCTCGCGGTCCGCAGCGCTCTGGGTGCCGGCCGCGGTCGTCTGATCGCACAGATGCTCACGGAGAGCCTGGTGCTCTCGTGCAGCGGCGCAATCGTGGGCCTCGCCCTTGCCGCGGCAGGTACCCGCGCGCTCGCCCGACTGGACGCGATCAGCATCCCCCTGCTGCATAACGTACAGACCGACGCCACAGCGCTGGCGTTCACGGTGGGCATGGCGGTTGCCGCGGGGCTCGTGTTCGGACTGGCGCCGGCATTCCAGGCGCGCAGCGCCGCGCTTCACGACTCGTTGAAGGAGGCGGCTCGCGGCTCCACGGCCGGACGCGGGCAACGCTGGGTCCGGAGCACGCTCGTCGTGTCAGAGATTGCGTTTGCGTGTGTGCTCCTGGTCGGTGCAGGTCTGCTCATCCAAAGCCTGATCCGGGTCCTCGACGTGGAGATGGGTTTCGAGCCGGCACGGGCGGCGACGATCCGGGTCGATCCCGACAGCCGCTACGCGACGCGGGAGCAGCAGGACGTCTACATCGATGAAGTGCTGCGCCGTGTGCGGGAGATTCCTGGCGTGGAGGCGGCCGGTATCACCGATGCGCTGCCGCTCGGGCGTAACCGCACGTGGGGCGCTCGCGCGAAAGGGGTGACCTACGAACGTGGCCAGGGTCCCACGGCTTTCGTCCGCATCGTGAGCGACGGGTACCCGGGGGCGATGGGGATTCCACTGCGCACCGGCCGGGACATCGCGCCGGGGGACACCCGCTCGAGCGAGCCGGTCATCATGATCAACGAGACGATGGCGCGGACGCTCTGGCCAGGAGAGGACGCGATCGGCAAGGTCGTGCTCAACGCCTGCGGTGCTGAACGGCGTGTCGTCGGAGTCGTCGGCGACGTGCGGCATCTGGCGCTCGAACAGACCTCTGGCAACGAGATGTACATTCCCATGCGGCAGTGCGGTGACCGCACGTCGCATGATCTCGTGGTGCGCTCGAGGCTCGCTGTCGGGCCGCTTGCGGGCGTCATTCGCGAGGAGCTGAAACCGCTGGCGCCGAACCTGGCGGGGGGAGATTTTCGGACCCTGCAGGGGATTGTGGATAAGTCCGTTTCATCGCGGCGATTCACTGTCCTGCTGCTCAGCGCGTTTGCCGCCTTCGCGCTTGTGCTCGCATCGCTCGGGATCTACGCGCTGATCTTCTATTCCGTGGACCAGCGTACCCTGGAAATCGGCATCCGGATGGCGCTCGGCGCAACCGGCTTCGACGTCCAGCGCCAGATCGTCGGACAAACCATTCGTCTGACGGCGCTGGGAATCCTGGCCGGGGCAGCCGCCTCGTGGGTGCTGGCCCGCGGGCTGGAGGGCTTGCTCTTCGAGGTGACGCCCGGCGATCTCCGTACGTTCCTCGCCATGCTCATCGTTCTGACGACGGTTGCGACGGTTGCGGGATACCTGCCCGCACGCCGGGCCGCAGGCATCGACCCCATGGCCGCGCTGCGGTCAGTGTGAAGGGCTGCAGGCGCCGGGCTCGGGCAGATTGCTACCTCGAGGTTCTGGTT
>JACCXG010000270.1 GCA_013697225.1 Acidobacteriota bacterium | reverse complement strand
AGAGTGCGGCATACCGCCGGTGATCGAAGATGCGGCCGCACAGCCATGCCGGGCGCGTCCCGGTCGCCCAGCCCCGCTTGAATCTCGTCAAACCATCCGTACCATCCCCCCAGGCACCCGCGCCGGCGCCGAGACTCAAGATCCTGACGCGCCCGCGGAAGTGCTCGATCGCCTGGTGGAAGATCGCGAACGAGGCATGCATCGCGTACCCCACGCCGCTGTAAGCACCCAGATGGTAATAGGCCGAATCGCCCTGCGTGTACCACAACGTGATTCCGGCTGTCACGCCTCGATAGACCCCGCGGAACATGGTCAGCCCGGGAACCTGCAATTGGCAGACGAGACTCACCGGCGAAAATGCCGGGATTCCCCGAACCTCATATCTTGCGATGAGTTGCTGATACAGGCTGACCCATTCAGCGGCATGCCCGGCCGGATCAGGGCTGCGCTCCACCTCGATGCTGCCCTGCGCACGGCGCACGTTGCGGCGGTGATGTGTAGAGGGCACAGCGTACCCGCGATCGAGGTCCACGACGAAGTGATCCTTGTAGGGTCTGCAGAGATCGGGAAAGATTGTCCGCAGCTCCTCGGGGCCGTAATCGCCGAGTGGATCCGTCACAAGGGAGAGGGCGACCGTCTCCTCCCCTAGCGCGGTCACGTCCTCGCCGAGACACCGCCAATGCTGGCAGGCGAACAGCGGATAGCACCCCATCGCGTCGTCCGCCGCCGTTTGAGGAATGCGACGACGAAGGACAAATCCCCCACAGCGGGGCATCATGTGCGGTGTACCGAACTCCGCGAGAGCTTCTGCGTACTTGGGGTGCAGATATCCGCTCATGGTTCCGTCGGCTCAGCCGGGTCGCTCGGCTCCAGCAGCTCGGTGGTCCACGGGAAAAGGGGTCGCACTGCGCCGGCCCAGTCTCCGAACCATGCGCCTCGATGGTCGGGCGTATCGTGCACCTCGAAGACGAGGGCCTCGTCCTTTCGAAGGATCACATTCGTATCGTCCTGCACCACCAGAAGCTCGACGCGATGCACGCCGTCGTTGAGCAGGTCACCCGGGATGAAACAGGTATCCCGAAAGACTCCCCGAGGCATCGGCCGCCCCTGCCAGGTCCTTTCGGTCACCGGCACGGCGTTGAACACCATGATCCCCTGCTCGTTGTACAGGTGCACGCTGAGGTTCAGGTGTGCGCCAGGCTGGAGGTTCAGATACTCGAATTCGAGCTGAAACGGAGTTCGCGTCGTGATTGGGAAGGAGCCATCGCCGCTGGGCCGCACACGGGCCCGGCGCAAGCGCACCTTGTCGTGCCCGGAGCCTCCTTCCCCTCCCGTATCCCACACCTGCTCGGTGAGGTTCACAGCGGCGGACTGGAGGTAGGAGGCGACTACGCGCCCGGGTGCGCCATCGTCACTGAGACGTCCGCCGCTCAGCCAGATTGCCCGTCCGCACAGGCTCTGAACGGCTGTCATGTTGTGGCTGACGAAGAGCACCGTCCGCCCCGCCCGCGCAACGTCCTCCATCTTGCCGAGGCACTTCTTCTGAAAGGCAGCATCACCAACGGCGAGCACTTCGTCCACGAGCAGGATGTCCGGTTCGAGGTGCGCGGCGACCGCGAACGCAAGCCGCAAATACATCCCGCTCGAGTAGTGCTTCACCGGGGTGTCGATGAAGCGCTCGACCTCCGCAAAGGCGACGATCGCGTCGAACTTGCGCGCGATTTCCACTCGGCGCATCCCGAGGATCGCCCCATTGAGCAGGATGTTCTCGCGCCCCGTGAGTTCCTGGTGAAAGCCGGTGCCGACCTCGAGCAACGAGCCCACACGTCCCCGGACTTCCGCGCGGCCGGTCGTCGGCCAGGTGATGCGCGAGAGAATCTTGAGCAGCGTGCTCTTGCCCGCGCCATTGCCGCCGATCACTCCGACGATCTCCCCGGCGCCCACCGTGAAAGAGAGGCCGCAGAGGGCCCAGAAATGCCGCTCGCCGTCGTCCTTGCTGCTTCGTCTGAATGGGGACGCCACCGCGCGTGCTGCCGCAGCCGCTGAGCGCGAGAGAGTTTCGCGCAGCGTGGCGTAGCGCTGCTGAGGCGCGCCGAGGCGGTACTGCTTTCCAAGCCCGCTGACCCGAAGCGCAACGTCGTTCACTGCAGACTCACACGATATCGGCGAACGTAACTTCCATCCGCCGGAAATACAGGGCGCCACCAATCAGCAATGCGATCGCGGCCAGCGACGACGCGAGAAGCATAGGTCCGGGCGCCGTTCTGGTGTCGAGCAGGGCCCAGCGGAACCCCTCGATCACACCCGCCATGGGGTTCAGCGCGTATACAGTACGCCATGGTGACTCGAGGAGGCTGCTCGGGTAGGCAATTGGCGTTGCGAACAGCCACAGCTGGGTGAGGAAAGGGAGCGCATACCGGACGTCACGGTACTTGACGTTCAGTGCAGACAGCCACAGCGCCGCCCCCAGTGCCGAAATCAGCGCGAGGAGCAGGAGCGGAGGAACCCACAGGATTCGCATGGTGGGCACGATGCCGTAGTAGGCCATCATGCAAAGCAGGATCGCAAAGGCAATGGCGAAGTCGACGAGGCCCGACAGCACGGTCGCGGTCGGGATCAGCAGTCGTGGGAAATAGATCTTCGTTATGAGCTGCTGGCTTCCGACAACGCTGCTGGCCCCTTCGGCGAGGCCGTGCGCGAAGAACGTCCAGGGCACCAGCGCTGCGAAGCTGAAGAGGGGATACGGAAGCCCGTCGGAGGGGATGCCACCGAGACGGCCGAAAAAGAGGCTGAAGACCACCATCATGAGGAATGGTTGCAGCACAGCCCACGAGGCGCCGAACGCCGTCTGCTTGTAGCGGACTTTGACGTCGCGCCATGTCAGGAAAAAGAGGAGCTCGCGGTAGCCCCAGAGCTCGCGCCCGTCCACAGGCATCCACGCCCGGGGGGGCTGGATAACCGTCAGCATCTCAGGGGCGGACACCTGCTGATCGTCAGTGCGGTCGCCGGATACGGGGCCGCCCGGGTTCTCAAGCGGTCGCTCGGCGTCCGGGTCCAACTTCACGGATTGTGCAGCATCGAAAAGGCGCCCTTGGCGAC
>JACCXG010000211.1 GCA_013697225.1 Acidobacteriota bacterium | reverse complement strand
GCAACCGGCGGCTCCGGCAATGGCAACGGCACGGGTGCAGAGGAATACGGTGCGGACAAAATCAAGGTCCTTGAAGGCCTCGAGGCTGTTCGCAAGCGCCCCGCCATGTACATCGGATCGACGGGCGCCGCGGGTCTGCACCACCTGGTGTACGAGGTCGTCGACAACTCGATTGACGAGGCACTGGCCGGCCACTGCAATCAGGTGAACGTCACCGTGCACATCGACAGTTCGGTGACCGTGGTCGACAACGGCCGTGGGATCCCTGTGGATCGTCACGAGAGCGGGCGATCGGCCGCCGAAGTCGTCCTCACCGTGCTGCACGCCGGGGGAAAATTCGACAACGACAGCTACAAGGTGTCGGGCGGGCTCCACGGCGTTGGGGTATCGGTGGTGAACGCCCTGTCGGAGGCCCTCGACCTCGAGATCTGGCGGAACGGGCAGGTCTACAAGCAGAGCTACGTCCGGGGCAATCCGGAAGGAGTGCTGACGGTCACCGGCACGACGAAGAAGCGTGGAACGAAGATCACGTTCAGGCCGGACGCGCAGATCTTCGAAACCACCGAGTTCAGCTTCGACATCCTCGCACAGCGCCTTCGTGAGCTGGCGTTCCTGAACGGCGGGGTCACCATCACGATCGACGACGAGCGCGACGGCAAGTCGCACAACTTCCTCTACGAGGGGGGCATCGTCTCATTCGTCCAGTATCTGAACCAGAACCGCACGGCGGCGAACGACAAGCCGATCTACATGCGCGGGGAGCGTGACGGGACCGACGTCGAAATCGCGCTGCAGTGGAACGACGGGTACTCGGAGACGGTCTACACCTTCGCGAACAACATCAACACGCACGAGGGAGGAACCCACCTCTCGGGGTTCCGTGCCGCGCTGACGCGCACGATCAATTCGTACGCGAGCCGGAGCAATCTCGCGAAGGATTTGAAGGACGCCACGATCAGCGGCGACGACATACGCGAGGGGCTCACCGGGGTCATCAGCGTCAAGATTCAACGCCCGCAGTTCGAAGGGCAGACGAAGACAAAGCTGGGCAACACCGAGGTCAAAGGGATCGTCGAGGCGATTGTCAACGACAAGCTCGGCGCGTTCCTCGAGGAAAATCCTGCTGTCGCGAAGAAGATCATCGCGAAATCCGTGGACGCCGCGAGAGCGCGTGAGGCCGCACGGAAAGCACGCGACCTGGTCAGGCGGAAGGGAGCCCTCGACAACAGCTCCCTGCCGGGCAAGCTGGCAGATTGCCAGGAGCGCGACCCCGCACAGAGCGAGCTGTATATCGTCGAAGGGGAGTCGGCCGGCGGATCGGCGAAGCAGGGAAGGGACCGGCGGTTCCAGGCCATTCTTCCGGTCAAGGGGAAGATCCTGAACGTCGAGAAGGCCCGCTTCGACAAGATGCTCGCCAGCGATGAGATCAAGACCATGATCGCCGCGCTCGGGTGCGGGATCGGGAGCGACGACTTCGACCTGGCGAAGCTCCGCTACCACCGGATCATCATCATGACGGACGCGGACGTGGACGGCTCCCACATCCGCACGTTGCTGCTGACGTTCTTCTACCGGCAGATGCGCGAGCTCATCGACGCGGGCTATGTCTACATCGCACAGCCGCCGCTGTTCCGCGCCAAGCGTGGACGGAGCGAGTTCTTCATCCGCGACGAGCGGGAGATGGAGAAGTGGCTGCTCCGTCGATCCGCCGAGTCGCGCGTGCTGGTGCTGGCCGACGGGCGGCAGATCGCGGGGCCCGAGCTCGAGGATCGCCTCGAGAAGCTTGTCGCGTTCCAGAAGTACCTGCAGATCGTGGAGCGGCGTGGCCCGTCCCGCTCCATCATCATGGCGCTCCTGCAGTCCGGCGCCGGGGACAGAGCCTTCTTCCAGGATGCGGCGCAGGTCCAGGCCCTGGCCGACCGCCTGCACTCCTCTATGGTTTCCGCCAGCGTGCAGCCGGACGAGGAGAACCAGGCGCACAGCCTGGTCATCGAGGACAGGTCCGGCGGGTATCCACGGCACCACCGCGTCAACATCGACTTCGTCGTCACGAGCGAGTTCCGGGTCCTGGCGGCAAGTTATCAGGACGTGGACGGCATCCGCGGACCGATGATCGTCCGGACCGCGGGCGCGCAAAGCACGGCAGCCGAGGCGGAAGAGATCCCCGGCGCGGCCGCACACGACACGGCGATCGGCGGCGCCCCTCTGGATGAGGCCACCAGGCTGGCGGCCGAGCCGAAGACCCCCGACGTGAGCTCGATGCCCCGGACAGCGGCACGCGGCAAGGATGCCGAGGTGACAATCGATTCCCTGGAGGCGCTCGTCGAGTTCTTCATCGCAGCTGGCAAGAAGGGATTCGACGTGAACCGGTACAAGGGGCTCGGCGAGATGAACCCCGATACCTTGTGGGAAACCACGATGGATCCCGCCAAGCGCACCCTGCTGCACGTGAAGGCTGAGGACCACACGGAAGCGGACCTGATGTTCACGACCCTGATGGGCGATCAGGTCGAGCCGCGCCGCAAGTTCATCGAGGACCACGCGCTGGACGTCAAGAATCTCGATATCTGACGCGCGACGTTTCACGCGCCTTTCGATTCCCCCAAACCACCGATGACAGAGATCGCCGCCAACCGGGTCCCCGTCAACATCGAAGACGAGATGAAGCGCTCGTACATGGATTACGCGATGAGCGTAATCATCGGGCGCGCGCTGCCCGACGTACGGGACGGCCTGAAGCCCGCCCACCGCCGCGTGCTGTACGGCATGCGCACCATGGGGCTGGCATCGAACCGCGGGTATCGCAAGTGCGCAAAGATCGTCGGCGAGGTGATGGGGAACTATCACCCCCACGGCGACGCGTCGATCTACGACACGCTGGTCCGCCTCGCACAGCACTTCAACATGCGGTACACCCTGGTGGACGGCCAGGGAAACTTCGGATCGATCGACGGCGATCCTCCGGCGGCCATGCGCTACACGGAGGCACGCCCGGAGCCGCTCGCCGAAGCCATGATGGCGGATCTCGACAAGGAGACCGTCGACTTCGTTCCGAACTACGACGAGACCACTGAGGAACCGACGGTCCTGCCGACGACGTTCCCCAACCTGCTGGTGAATGGCTCGTCGGGCATCGCGGTCGGCATGGCCACGAACATCCCGCCGCACAACATGCGGGAAGTGATCGATGGCGTCATCACCGTCATCGAACATCGCCGCGCCATGCTGGAGGGCACCGGGGATCCGCAGGAGCTGTTCCGTTCCCTCCTCAAGACGATTCCCGGCCCGGATCTCCCGTCCGGCGGCTTCATCGTGGGGCGCGAAGGCATCTACAACGCCTACCGGACGGGGCGTGGCGCCATCACCATGCGGGCGCGCGTGAAGGTCGAGGAGAACAAGAAAGGGGACAAGCTCTCGATCGTCGTGACCGAGATCCCCTACCAGGTGAACAAGGCCCGGCTGCTCGAGAAGATCGCGGAGCTTGCGCGCGAGAAAACGGTCGAAGGCATCACCGACCTTCGCGACGAATCCGATCGTGACGGCATGCGCATCGTGATCGAGCTGCGCCGCGGGGAAGTGCCGGAGGTGGTGCTGAACAACCTCTACAAGCACACCCAGCTTCAGACGACGTTCGGCATCATCATGCTGGCGATCGTGGCCGGCCGGCCGCAGGTCCTTCCCCTTCTCGACATCCTCCAGCACTTCATCGAGTTCCGCCGCGAAGTCGTGCGGCGGCGGACGGAGTTCGAGCTCAGGAAGGCAGAGGCGAGGGCACACATCCTCGAAGGCCTGAAGATCGCCCTGGACCACCTCGACGAGGTGATTTCGCTGATCAGGGCCTCGGCGAGCCCCGCCGAAGCGCGGCAGGGCCTGATGACGCAGTTCGCACTCTCACAGGTGCAGTCGCAGGCGATTCTCGACATGCAGCTCCAGCGCCTCACCGGGCTGGAACGCCAGAAGATCGTCGACGAGCTGGTGGAGCTCCTCAAGACCATCGAAAGGCTGCGCGCGATACTCTCGAGCGACGAGCTCCTCATTAACCTCGTGCTCGACGAGCTCAAGGCGGTCCGGGACCGCTTCGGCGACGTTCGCCGCACCGAGATCATCGAAGCCGAAGGGGAGCTACGAATAGAGGATTTGATCGCCGACGAAGCTGTGGCGATCACCGTCACGAACACAGGCTATGTGAAGCGCACGGCCATCACCACCTACCGTGCGCAGCGCCGCGGCGGAAAGGGGCGCATCGGGATGCGCACGCGCGAGGAGGACTTCGTCAGCCACCTCTTTGTCGCGTCCACGCACGCCTACCTGATGATCTTCTCGGACCGCGGCCGGGCCTACTGGCTGAAGGTTCACGAGATCCCGGACGTCGGCCCCGGCGGCAAGGGCAAGGCGATTGCGAACCTCGTCTCGATGGAGCCGGGTGAACGGATTGCGGCGCTGCTGACGGTGAAGGAGTTCCCGGAAGAGGAAGGGCACCAGTTCATCGTCATGGGCACCCGGAGAGGCGTGGTCAAGAAGACGGACCTCTGTGCCTTCAGCAATCCCCGCGCCGGCGGCATCATCGCGATGGGCGTCGAAACGGGGGATGCCGTAATCGCTGTCGAACTGTCGGACGGCCGCGAGCAGGTATTCCTCGGGACGAGTCAGGGTATGGCCATCCGGTTCGAGGAGAGCGACGTCCGCGGGATGGGCCGCACGGCCTACGGCGTCAGGGGGATCACTCTTCGGGAAGACGACGAAGTGGTCGCGATGGCGGTCGTGAGCGAAGGGGGCACGATGCTCACCGTCGCGCAGAACGGCTACGGGAAGCGCACCGGCCTCGATGAGTACCGGATCCAGTCGCGCGGCGGCGTCGGCACGATCAACATCCAGACGTCCGATCGCAACGGCAAGGTCGTCGGCATGGCGTACGTGCACGACGAAGACGAAGTCATGGTGATCACGCAGCAGGGCATGATTCTGCGGATGAAGGCAGGCGACGTCCGCGTCATCGGCCGCGTCACCCAGGGTGTTCGCCTGATCGAGATGGAAGAAGGGGACCGCGTGGTGGCCATCGCCAAGCTCAACGAGCGTGAAGCGGAGGCAGCGGCGGAAGGGCTGGATCCGGCACCCTGAGCAGGGCCGGCACCATCGCCTAAGCCGGTTCGAGCTTCGCGAACTTCGCCAGCAGCTTCTTGACCCCGACAACGTTGAAGCGCACGGTGATCTTGAGATCGTCGTTGTGCTGCTCGACAGCTGTCACGGTCCCCACGCCGAACTGGGCGTGGCGGACCCGCATGCCGAGCGTGACCTCCTGCGCCGACTGATCCTCGCGCTCGTACGCGTACGAGGGCTCCGTCTCACGCGTCCTCGAGCCGCTTCCTTTCCTGCCGTACGGGTTCGTTCTGAACTCGTAGTGGGCGTGCGAGAACTTTGAATCGTAGCGGCTCGACGGTTGAGGGCTCAGGCGCTCGATGAGCTCCGCCGGGATCTCGTCGAGGAACCGCGAGGGCTGGCATGTCTGGTATTCACCAAAGACGCGGCGTCGCGCCGCGCCCGTGAGCACCAGCTGGGAGCACGCGCGCGTCAGCCCCACGTAGCAAAGCCGGCGCTCCTCTTCGAGCTCCTCCTCGTCTTCGGCAGAGCGGGAGTGCGGGAAGAGCCCCTCTTCGAGACCCGCAATGACCACGGTGGGGAACTCGAGCCCCTTTGCCGCGTGCATCGTCATCATCCAGACCGTGGCTTCGCGATTGCCGGATTCCTCGTCCGCCTCGGAGAGCAGCGACAGGCGATCGACGAATCCGCCGATGGAAGGTTCGGGCTCCCGCGCTTCGTATTCCCCCGCCGCCGACACGAGCTCCATGAGGTTCTCGATCCGATCGTTCGCCTCCTCGCTGTTCTCGTCGCGGAGGTCCTTCAGATATCCGGTGCGGTCGAGCACCTTGCCAAGGAGGATCGCGACGTTGTCCTGACGGGCAGCCTCCGCAAGTCCGGCAATCAGGTCCCGGAAGGTGCGCAGGGCGCTCACCGCACGGTTTCCAAGTTTCCCCTCAGCGACGGCGTGAACGAGACGGGCCCAGAGAGACCGGGCCGAGACTACCTCCTGCAGGCCGACCGCAAGCAGAGGATGTGTTTCCTCCAGGACGGCATCAGGGCTGATTGCCTGAAGAGCATCCATCACGCCCTTTCCGATGCCCCTGGCTGGCACGTTGATCACCCGCCGCAGGCTGACGTCGTCGTGGGGATTGATGATCAGCTTGAGGAAGGCGAGCGCGTCCTTGATTTCCTTCCGCTCGTAGAATCGCACCCCGCCGATAATCTTGTAGGGGATGCCCTCGCGCATCAGGGAGTCTTCGATCGCACGGGACTGCGCGTTGGTCCTGTACAGCACCGCACTCAAGGCACGGGCGTCGGCATTTCGCGCCCCTTTCAGGGAACGGGTGATGAAGTCTGCCTCCTCGAGCTCGTCGTTGCCCCGGAAATAGACGATTCGCGGTCCACCTTTCCGGTCGGTCCACAGCCGCTTGTCCTTGCGATTCCGGTTCTGGCCGATGACGGCCGACGCGGCGTCGAGAATGACCTGGGTGGACCGGTAGTTCTGCTCGAGCTTGACGGTCTGCGCCTCTGGAAAGTCCCCCTCGAAGTCGAGGATGTTCTTGAGATCCGCGCCGCGCCATTTGTAAATTGACTGGTCGGGATCTCCGACGACGGCCAGGTTCCGGTGACGCTCGGCCAGGCGGCGAATCAGGAGGTACTGCGGGCGGTTGGTGTCCTGATACTCGTCCACCATGACGAACCGGAACTTCTCCGCGTAGAACTCGCGGGTGGACTCCGACGTCTCGAAGA
>JACCXG010000188.1 GCA_013697225.1 Acidobacteriota bacterium | reverse complement strand
GCTTGCTGGAGGATACGCCAGGGGCCGCGCTCCGCGGACCGGTGATTCACGCCCCCCAGCCACAACAGGATGCCGATCAACCCGGCGGCCGTTACGATCGGCGTCAGGATCGCCCACGCACGCCCTGCACCGTGGTGCATCCTGACCAGAACGGCGCTGGAGGCTTCGGGTGACACGCCCGATGACACTTGGACGTAGTAAAAGAACCGGAGCAGCCCGGACCACCATGCCCACGCGCCGGCCGGAACGAGCAGCACGACGCCGAACAGCGTCGCCACCGACGCAATCATTGCCTTCACGCCGCTGGCGTTGAGCGATGAGACGTAGAGGCTCCAGGAGGTCACCAGCAGGACGACGGTCGTGGTCCGGAGCCATAGTCGGGCGACATCAGGGATGCTCTCGGAGCCCGAACCCAGAGACCACGCTGCCGCCTGGACGGCAAGCGACAAGAGGCAGGCCAGGCCGAGCGCCACCCCGGCCTTCACTGCCCACTGCTGCCACGCGGCCATCGGCAGGAGCAGACCCCATTCCGCCGTCCCGAGCTGCCGTTCCTCGGCGCTGGCCAGAGACCCGATGAGGACAGAGAGCAGGCCGATGTACAGGACGACCAGGGCCTCCAGGGGTATCGTCCGGGCTTGTGTAGCCTGGCCCCCCAGCGAGATCGTCACCCAGGCCAGAATCCCGAGCCCCGCGACGACAAAGGACATGTGCTGCAGCCGAATCTCTTTCTTCACGAGGAGCCAGAACGCTGCTGGCGCAACGGCCGCGTCGCGCTCGACGCTGATGGCATGCTCACGGTCGGGTCCCCAGCGAGGGAGGTGAAGCTCGGCCCCGCGCCCGTCTATCGCCTCGAGCCGCACGAACATGCGCCACCCCGACAGGGCTGCAACAGGGAGAATTGCAATCATCAGGGGCCAGAACACCGCGACCCCGATGAAATCCCCCAGCACCAGCAGGGAACCAGGCACAACGATCGTGAACACGACACCCGCCAGCGCACCGCGGCTGGCCATCGTCAACACCGGTGCCAGACAGAGGCCGCACAGCGCTGTGAGCCACAAGACCGACGATCCATACCCGGCAACACCATCGCCGGCCAGGTGACGCACCGCGTCGGGGCTGGCGCGCAGCGCGACCCAGGCGACCGCGCCGAGCGTGAGCAGCATGGCGGCCAGCACGGCAAGCTTGATCGTGTAGAGCCGCCGGCGATTCCAAGGCTGCGCCAGGAGCACGCCGAGCGTGCGATGGGCATACTCATGGCCGATCGACTGCGCGCCGAGGACGAGCGCTCCCAGCGCGTACGCGAACAGGCCCACCATGTGACCTCTCGTGCCGCCGATCGCGCCGCTCACCGCCACGATTCCCGTGCTCCCGGCCCAGATCGGGAGCAGTGCCCGAACCTCCTTGGTCACACCCGGCGGGAGCAACGAGCGGCCCGTCACGCGACGAGCCCCCGCGGCTGCACGGTGCACACGAAGATCTCCTCGAGCGTCAATGCCTCGACCGTGAGTGCGTCGGGCGAGTGGGCCCGCAGGCGATCGAGCACCTCCGCCGCGTTGCCCTCGGCAATCAGCTCGAGTTCGCGACCGCTGCGTCGAAGAAGCTGCGCCGCTGCGAACCCGGACGCGGGGGCTTCGGCGGGAAATCGTGCGTGGATCTTCTGGTATCGGCCGCGCGCGGCGTCCGCTTCGAGGGTGAGGACGTTGCGCCCCTCGTCGACGATGGTGAACTCGTCGATCAACCCTTCGAACTCGGAGATCAGGTGTGTGGAGACGAACACCGTCCGCCGCCCCGGCTCCCCTTCCTGATAGGCGCCGATGACCGTCTGGATGAACTCCCGTCGAACAATCGGATCGAGCCCGGAGGTCGGCTCATCGAGAATCAACAGCTCGGGCTCGGGGCAGACCGCCGCGATGAGCGCGAGCTGGGTGCGCTGCCCTTTCGACAGGTGGCTGGTCTTCTGGCCGAGGTCCAGCCGGAACTGACCGACCAGCGCTCGTTGCGTCTCCCGGTTCCAATGCGGACGGAACGAGGCGAAGTACTCGAGCGTGTCCCGCACCGTCATCCAGGGATAGAACGCGACGTAGTCCGGCACGTAGGCCAGCCTTGATTTCACCGCCACCTCGTGCCGCGCGGGGTCGACACCGAACAGCCTGACTTCGCCGCTCGTGGGCTTCAGCAGGTTCAGCAGACACTTGATGGTGGTGGTCTTGCCGGCGCCGTTCCTGCCGAAGAAGCCGTAGCAGCGCCCCGCGCCGACCTTCAGATCGAGGCCGTTCACCGCGTCGGTACGGCCGTACCGGCGGACCAGGCCGGAGGCTTCGATGACGGCATCGCTCTGATGGCTCATGCTCATGCCCTTTCGGCGCGGGTGCGCCTGTCCTGGAACGCGTCGAACCGCTCTTCCGCCAGTCTGAGGAAATCAACCTTCTCGATCTGAAGATGATGTGCCTGGACCACCGCGTCATCAATCGTGCCGGCGACCAGCCTCCGGCGGACTTCCTTCTTGTACGGGGAATGGTTCTCCCGGACGAAGCACCCCTTGCCGGCAATCGTCTCGATGATGCCCTGCGCTTCGAGCTCCGCATACGCTTTGGCTACCGTGTTCCGGTTGACCCGGAGTTCCTCGGCCAATGGGCGGATGCCCGGGAGCGGCTCCCCTGACTGAACGGATCCAGAAGCCGCGGCTGCCTTCACCTGGTCAACCAGCTGCAGGTAGACCGCCTTCCCTGCCTTGTAGTTGAGTCTGAATAACATCCTACTGTCATATGACAGTAGGACAGTTGGGGAAGAATGTCAACGGCAGTTTCGGTTGCGCGTTAAC
>JACCXG010000134.1 GCA_013697225.1 Acidobacteriota bacterium | reverse complement strand
CGGCGTGAAGCTGGACGTCCAGAATTTCTGCTGTCCGGAGTATCTCGCGCAGATGGTGCAGATGATCCGCCGCAACTGGAACGCCAACCAGGGAGCCGGCGGGCAGCCGGTCGTGCGGTTCACGATCGGCCGCGACGGGGTCCTGACCAACGTGCAGCTCAGTCAATCCAGCGGGCAGGCCCTGCTCGATCTCGAGGCGCGCCGGGCCGTGCTCAACACCAAACAGCTGCCGCCGCTGCCGCGGGAGTTCACGGAGCCGCAGCTGACCGTCCACCTGACTTTCGACTTTCAGCGCTAATGAGACCAACACGTCTGACCTTCGCCATTCCCCTCGTGTGCGCCGCCGTTGCCGTGGCGGTCGCCGCGCAGCAGCCGGCACCCGAGGCGCCGGCGCCGCAGCAGCAGAGCGAAATCCGCATGGTGATCAGCAGCGGCTCCCCCGGGCTTCCGCCAAAGCTGGCCGTGCCGGCGTTCATCCCGCTCACGAACGATCCCGAAACGGTTGCCGCAGCCAAGATCCTCGGTGACGTGCTCTGGGACGACATCGAGTTCGAGCGGGAGTTCTACATGATCCCGAAGGACACCTACCGGTCGGTGCCGCAGCCCGCCTCGCTCAATCAGGTGGCGCTCGATCGCTGGCGGGAGCTTGGCGCCGACGGCGTTCTCGTCGGGAGCGTTCAGCGGACGGCGGCCGGCGTCACGGTGCAGTTCAGACTGCTGAACGTGACCAGCGGCGCTTCCGCCATGGGCAAGGAGTACAACGGCGCCCTCCGCACTCTCCAGCCGGGCGAAGTCAGGCTCTACGCCCACACCATTGCCGACGACGTGCATCGTGAGCAGCGTGCGCTTCAGGGGATCGCCCGGACCAAGCTTGCGTTCACGTCTGATCGCGACGGGGAGCGCATTCGGGGGCCTGTCGCGGAACGTGGCATTTCGAACCTCTATATTGCCGACTACGACGGGGCGCGCCAGCAGCGCGTGACCATCTCCCGGTCGCTCGATATCTCGCCGATGTGGTCGCCTGACGGGAAGACCATCGCCTTCTCCTCCTGGCGGAGCGGCTACCAGGACATCTACCTGCTCTTTCCTTACGGCGGATCGCCACTGCAGAACCCGACGCGCGGCACGCCGGAGAAACAGAGCTGGCTCCCGGCCTGGTCCCCGGACGGAACGAAGCTCGCCTTCACGACAAGCCGCGACGGTGGCAACCACGAGATCTATGTGATGAACCGCGACGGCAGCGGATTGCAGCGGCTGACCAATCATCCCGGCATCGACTCGACGCCGACCTGGTCTCCCACCGGCAAGCAGATCGCCTTCACGTCGGAACGCTTGGGCAACCCGCAGATCTACATCGTGAACGTGGACGGCACCGGGATTCAGCGGATCACGTACGAGTCCCACTGCGACAGGCCCACGTGGTCTCCCGCACCGTTGAACGAAATTGCCTATTCCTCGCGGTCCGGCGCTGGCAATATCATCAAGATCTTCGACTTCGCGACCAAGAGCACGCGCCCGCTGACCGACGCCATCGGCAACAACGAGAGCCCCGCATTCTCGCCGAACGGCCGTCACGTGGCGTTCGTATCCAGTCGCGCAGGGCGCGAGCAGATTTTCACGATTCACCGCGATGGCTCAGGCCTGCGGCAGATTACCCATACCGGTACAAACAGGTACCCGAACTGGTCGCGCTAGTGCGCCGCAGTGAAGCGTCGCACGAGGACTGGAGCTGTTGCGGGCGGCGGGGCATTTGGTTTCAAGGAGCATTCGACCTGAGATGATGACGCACACACGGTACGCCCTCTGCACTCTTCTGGTGGCGCTGGCACTGGTTGGCGCCTGCGCCAAGAAGCAGCCGCCCGTAGCCCGGCCGACCACCCCCCCGCCGGGTGGTGTATCGGACGACAGTACGCGCCCGCCCGCGCCCCCGGAGCCGGTCTCCGAACCAATGGCCGTTCCCCCGGAGCCCGTTCTCGATGATCCCATTACCGGCAGGGACATCGGCGACATCAACAAGAACTCTCCGTTCCAGCCGGTCTTCTTCGTTTTGGACAGTTCAGATGTCGATGCAGCCGGGCAGCAGGTCCTGAACGAGAACGCCGAGATCCTGAAGCGCTATCCCACCTGGGTCATCACGGTCGAGGGGCATGCGGACGAGCGCGGGACCGCGGAGTACAACCTGGCGCTTGGCGAGCGGCGTGCGATGGCCGCGCGAACTTACCTGGTCTCGCTGGGGATCTCCGGGGACCGGCTGCGCACGGTCAGCTACGGCAAGGAATTTCCTTTCGATCCGGGCCACAATGAAGAAGCGTGGGCCAAGAACCGCCGGGCGCAATTCGTGCTTACCAGCAGGTAAAGCGAACGGGTCGGATCTGAGCACGATCGAGGAGGAATGGGAGGAATGGGTATGAAACGGTTGGGCGTGTCGGTGGCAGTAGCCGCTGCTCTCCTCCTGGGGCCCTCCGCCGCTGCGGCTGCGAACAAGGAGCAGCAGCAGCTCATGGCCGAGCTGCGAATGCTGCAGCAGCACCAGCAGCAACTGCAGCAGCTCGTGCTATCGCTGACCGAGGCATTGAAGGCTGTCAACGGCAGACTCGACGAACAGTCCGCCGCAAGCCGGAAAGGGCTCGCAGATCAACGCCTGCTGGTCGAGGGGATGACCGACAACGTCCGCATTCTGCGCGAACGGGCCGACGACACCAATGTCCGCCTTGCTTCGATAGCCCAGGAGCTGGAGGCGGTCCGGCAGACCATCGCCTCTCAGCCGCAGTCTTCCGTATCGGCCCCTCCCGGAGA
>JACCXG010000130.1 GCA_013697225.1 Acidobacteriota bacterium | reverse complement strand
GGTCCGAGCAGCGGGACCACGAGGGCGCCGCTCGTCTCCGCAGCGGCGGCAACGTCACAGGCAGCCGCGGCGCGAAATGCTGCTGCTGTCGCATTGTCGGCGTCCCGCTTCACCCTGGGCAGGTACGCGAGCACCTTCTCCGGGTAGCCCTCCACCAGCGCCGGAATGAGTTCCTCAGCCATACCGTCCCAGAGCCACACGATGAAGCCGCTGGCGTGGAGGAGGCGGGCTGACTCCCGCATCAACACCTTGAGCTCGTCACGATCCGCCACGCGACCGAACGCCGTACACAGGTGGGCGGCCGCCTCGAGCGACGTTGCCCGGGCGGCCTCTATCTCCTGCTCTCTCAGACGCGCGTCCACGTGGGCCGCGCGGCCAGGTTCGTTCGGCTGCTCGAATACCTGGGAATGAACCACCGGCTGCGGAGCAGGCTCGGCGGGTGCCGCTCCTCCATCTACTTCCGCCTCACCCTCCTCCGGCTGAAGGACCAGGTCGGTCTCGAGCACCTCCTGGTCTGACACTGGCAACACCTCAGGTGCGGACGTGGAGACGTAGCGCCGGCCCTCGTCCGGTGCGTCAATCCGGGCGGCCCCCGGAAATGGCGGCGCAGCCGGGAGAGGGGCTGAGACCAGCGGGAGGTCGTCGAACCGGACGGTGCCACCCGCAGGGGGCTGCTCTCGACCCACGGCCGGCCTCCTCAACCTCGCCAACGATTCAATGGCGGAGTCGACGATGTTGCGGAGGCGCGTGGGTGCCGGACCGTTCCTCCGTGGCAGATCGTCCGAGGCCGCCGCAAGTGCGGCCAGGACGTCCCCTGGATCCGGGTGTGCCTCCAGGAACTCGCGCAGCATCTCATCAGGGTCCAGCCCGATGGACTGCGCGTAGGTGCGGATGTACGCGCGCCGGAAGATGCCCGACGGCCATTGGGACACGTCGTCCCGCTCGAGACCCTTGAGCAGGGTGAGCTTGATCTTCGTCCGCTCGGCTATCGCGATCAGGTCGATCTGGCGTTCCTCACGCCGCTGGCGCAGTCGAGCACCGAAGCTGTCGGGCATCAGGCAAACCTCTGAGAAGCTAGAGCAACACGACACACCTGCCTCTGGCGAGGCGCCCCCGGGGCGGTGAGGGCCAGCGATCACATGGGCGAGAGTAGCAACATGCGCGCGGCACTTCAACCTGCCGTTTGCGCTCTCGCGGTTCAGATCCTCATGAACTGCCATCAGCTGCACTCCGGGATCCGCCTGCGACCCGGCGAGTCGGTTCCTCTACGTCTTCCTGCTCCTGCCGGCGTTGCACTGCCAGCGAGAGCACGACGGCAAACACGCCGATCAGCGCCGAGTACGCAAAGAACACGACGTAGCCCGCCCCCAGAGAGGCGGGACTGACGCCGGAGCGCTCGAGTGCCGTGGCAAAGTTCTGGGGCGCCTGACCTGCAAAGAGCCCCCGCAGCCCGCCAAACAGACCACCGTCCTCGGCAAGCCGCGCCGCACCCTCGACAATGCGGCCGGATTGCGAAGCAAGCAAGCGGCCGGGAATCGCATAGAGAGAGGAGAAGAGGGCGTACTGGGTTGCCGTGAAACCGACAGACGTCAGGCTGGACATGTACGCGATCAGGCACGTTCCCGCGAAGCCGCCGGCGACATTGTCGAGGCCGATGGCCAGGAACAGGGCGATGAGGCTGTGGTCCTGCAATGCCAGCCAGATGAAGAGAAGATTGCTCAGCGGCCCCGCACACGCGCCGATGACCATCGCAGGCAGCAGCCCGTACCGCACAACGGCCACCCCACCCGCAAAGACGCCAAGCATCGTCATTGCGACGCCGAAGATCTTGCGGACCTGCGCAATCTCGACAAGGGTGTAGCCGAGGTCGAGGTAGAAGGGGTTCATGATGTTCAGCACGAAGTCCGGGATGCGGTAGAGGCAGATCAGCGCAAGGATCAGCCCGCCTGCGGAGCGGTAGCGTGCGAAGAAATCCCGCAGCGGGTCGAGCAGCGCGGAAGAGAGGTAGACCCCCGGCCGCGTTCTGGCGCCAGGCAGCGGCAGCGTAGCGAGCACGATGAGAGCGAAGCCCGCTAAGACCGCCGCAAGGTGAATCCAGACCCGCGCCTCCGATGCCCAGGCGGAGAGCACGAGGTCCCGGGGACCGGTGGCGCCGACAGCGCCAAGCACGCCTCCGAGCACACCGGCGTTTGCCGCGAGACCCGAGCCCAGCACGAGCGCCCCCGCAGCGAGCAGCGCCAGCCGCGCAGCCCATTCCAGGGCCTCCCGCGCGGGGGCCGGCTGAATCCCACCGGTTTGAATCGGACGAATCGCATGGCGCTCTTCACGTGGCGCCGCCAGGACCCCCAGCACGCCAACCGCCATCAGCGCGGCCATCACCGCATACGAAAAGTTCCAACCATAGCTCTCCGCGAGCAGGAGGGGCACCGCGCCCGCCACGATGATTGCGACACGGTAGCCCCACTGGTAGGCGGCCGCCATGACCCCCTGCCTGGAGACGCCCGCTGCTTCGATCCGCCAGGCGTCGATCGCGATGTCCTGCGTTGCCGACGCAAGGCCGACGACGAACGCACACATGGCGATGCCCCCGAGGCTGCGTGAGGGATCGAAGCCAGCCACCAGCCAGAGCCCCAGCATGATCAGCCCCTGACAGACCAGCATCCACGAGCGGCGATGGCCAAACCAGCGCGTGAGCAGGGGCACCTGGGCGCGATCGACGAAGGGGGCCCACAGGAACTTGAACGTGGAGACCAAAGTGACGAGGCTGAAGAAGCCGATCACTTCGAGCGAGAGGCCTGATGCCCGGAACCACGCCGAGAGCGTGTCGAATATCAGGAAGTACGGCAGCCCTGCGGAGAAGCCGAGGGCCACCATCACCAGCGCGGGTCGCTCGGTATAGACGCGGAGCGCCGAGAGCACCGTACGGGGGGCGGGATCGGAGTTCCCTGCGCTGCTCATGCGCCCCCGGACGCTGGATCTCCCTGAGGACGAACCGACATGCCGCAGCAACTATAGC
>JACCXG010000101.1 GCA_013697225.1 Acidobacteriota bacterium | reverse complement strand
TCGGAACCCCACATTCACCACGGTTTCAGCGCATCTCGTCCCTGGGATCGATCCCGCTCGAAGGGGGTGTCTTACACGGCATGGATCGGAGATCCGACACGCAAGATCCGCTTGTTCGATTACAGTGACGTAACCGAACTCACGGAAGCGTGATCGCGCTCAGCCCTGTCATCGCATTCGAAAGGAGCGTCCGGGGATCGGCGACAATGCCGGAATGCGTCGGACCTCCCCCCATCTGATTGCCCTCACCCTGGCATGCGGCGCTACCGGGTTCGCGCAGCCCCCCACCGGACCGACACTCGTCGAGCGCGTGCGACAGCTGACACGCGAGTCAGCCTGGACGCCCCTCGCGGCCGTGCCGCTTGCCTTCCCCGTGCACCACCCGCAAGGCATGGTGAAAGTCGGTGATGCGCTCTTCGTGTCCTCGGTCGAGATCCGGGTCAGGACCAGGCGATTGCCCGAACCTGTGGGTGGCTACGACCGCGACACTGGTGAAGGCGTGGGCCACCTGTTCAAGCTCGACATGGCCGGGAACCTGATCGCCGACCTCAGGCTCGGGGAGGGGACCGTCTACCATCCCGGTGGCATCGACTACGACGGCACCAGCATCTGGGTGCCCGTTGCCGAGTACAGGCCGAACGGCCGGTCCATCGTGTATCGCGTGGATCCAGCGACGATGAAGGCGACGGAGATGTTCAGATTCGAGGACCACCTCGGAGCGGTCGTGTATGACACGGAGAGCCGCACGCTGCACGGGGTGGGCTGGGGGTCACGCCGCTTCTACGGCTGGGAGGTCACAGCGGATGGCCCGATCATCGCTGCCGGCCGGCCGGCGGACGCACTGCGCGGCCTCAACGGCTCACATTACGTGGATTACCAGGACTGCCAGTACGCAGGCGCCGGCCTCATGCTGTGTACAGGGCTCGCCGAATTGCGTCAGGCGCCCGACGCGGCCCCCTTCAGGCTTGGCGGAATGGACCTCATCGACCTGCATGACGGCCGGTCCGTGCACGGCGTGCCGCTGCTCCTGTGGGCCCCGGGCGGACGGCCGATGACCCAGAATCCCTCATGGTTCGAACCCACCTCCACCGGGTTACGCGGTTACTTCATCCCCGACGATGACAAAGCAACCCTCTACAGGTTCGAGGTAAACATTAATTAGCCCCCCGTCGTCCAAACCCGGAGAACAGTTTCGTCACGTGCAGCCCCGGCACCGCCGGGCAGCCGGGATCATCCGGCCGGGGCGCACCCGCGTACGGCGTCAGCAACAAGGGCCGGCAGGCAACGCGGTGAGAATCATGAAATTCCGGACATGGTGTGTGGACCTGGCAATCGCCTACGGCGCCGGGATCCTGGTCGGGGCCCCGGTGGGGCTCGCGGCGTTCCGGCTGACGGGCAGTGACGAGGCCCTGAGCGGCACGATCGTGCTGAGCATGATCGGTCTGTTGCTCGGCCGCCGTGTCTGGCGGCGAAGGCCTGAACCATCGCCGCCGGATCCCGGTTGAGCCTCAGGCTGGCAGCCCGTGCGGCAGCCTCACGTCCTTCTCCCGTTTGCACGGAGCTAAGGCGCTTCCTGCTTCCCGCTTCCCGCTTCCTGCTGCGCGCTTCCCGTTTCCCGCAATTTTTCGTGCTGGCGCACGCGGGCGCGGCGGCACAGAATGTCATCCATGAAGATGGAGCATTGTGCGCTGCAGGTTCCGGACCCGGTGGCCATGGCCGACTGGTATGTCGAACACGTCGGCTGCCGCGTGGCGCGCGCGGGGGAGGAAGCTCCCTTCGTCCGGTTCCTGCTGGACGGGTCGGGGTCGGTGATGATCGAGATCTATCGGAATCCGCTCCTGCCGGTGCCCGCCTACCTCGACCTCGACCCGCTGCTCTTCCACATGGCATTCCTGTCCGACGATCTGGCTGCCGACCGTGACCGCCTGGTCTCGGCGGGCGCAACGATAGCGACCGACATCGTGACGTCTCCGGCCGGCGATCAGCTCCTCATGCTGCGGGATCCCTGGAGCATCCCGCTCCAGCTGGTGAAGCGCGCTGATCCGATGCTCGGCCCATGAGGATCGTCACCGGCGTCTGGCGTCGAGCGACAACGGCCCCGGGCCGGTGGCAAGCAGGAAGAGGCAGCCCATGATCATCGCAAAGTCAGTACGGCTTTCGTGGGCGAAGCCCCAGAAGCCGTAATAGCTGAGATTCCGCACCGCGAACGGGCCGAGATTCTGGCCGAGCAGGATAGGAATCTTCGTGGTGACAACGGCAACGATCATGACGCCAAGAAGCGGGAGCACGGCCCAGCGCGTCAGCAGCCCGAGCAGCACGAGCGTCCCGCAGACGATCTCGACTCCCCCGACGAAAGGGCCCATCAGCTCCGGCTGCGGAATCCCGATCCGGGCGAACCGCCCCGCCCCCACCTCGGAGGCATAGAGGAATTTCTGGATGCCCTCCGCCAGGAAAACGGCGCCAACCATGACCCGGATCAGAATAGTGGCCGCTGGCGCGCGACCTGATCCGCCCCTCATCGTGAGCTCCTGAACAATCTGCCTCCCACCGTATTCAGCCAATCTACATCCAATCGACCAGCTTTGACGAACGACCCAGTCCCCGCCGGAAGCCCTCCCTGTGAGTACACTGCAGGCATATCCATCCGATGGGGAACGATGGCCCGAATCGAGTCTGAAGAGCTTACGGATCCTGAACGCGTGTTCGTTGCCTTGTCACTCGGCAAGGCACGCCAGGCGGAAGACCTGCTCGGCAACGCCGGCGTAGACTACGCCGTGGAGGTCGAGCCCGTGGGCAAGAGTTTCCTGTTCCGCAGCGAGCGTTACGGCGCGGTGTTCTACGTGGCATCGGGACAGGCAACTTACTGTCGCACTCAGCTCGTTGCGGCCGGCCTCGCCCAGGGCGTGGTTCCGGACGCTGGCGCTGACATATGATCGAAGCCCTCCAGGGGAGATGTCATCGATGCTGAAGCTGTGTGCCCTTTCAATCTCCGCGTCCATGTGCGTGCCGGGGATCCTCCTTGCGCAAACCCCGCCCGCCGCCGAGGCGCAGATCGCGATGGCCCTGCATGCGGCTCCGGCGGAGCGCCGTGACGGTGCAGCCGTGCTGGGGTACGACAGCACCGGTGCGCCCGTCGAATTGCGCCCCGGCAAGAACGATTTGATCTGCCTGTCCGACAACCCGAAGGCGGAGGGGATCAGCGTCGCCTGCTACCACAAGGATCTCGAGCCGTTCATGGCCCGCGGCCGCGAGCTGACGGCACAGGGCGGAACCGACGGCAAGGCTCGCATGATGACCCGCTTCAAGGAGATTGAGTCCGGCACACTGCCGATGCCCAGGGAAGCGCGCATGCTCTACGTCACGACCGGGACGTCGTACGACCCCGCCTCCAACACCATCGCGGAGTCGTACACCCGCTGGGTGATCTACGTGCCGTTCGCCACCGCCGAGACGACGGGCCTGCCCACCAAACCATCGGGACCCGGATCTCCCTGGCTGATGGATCCAGGCACCCCCGGCGCCCACATCATGATCAGTCCCCCGCGACCCAAATAGGCTCGCAGCCGCCTACATCCGATGTGCGGCCGGGCGCACGGTCACGAACACGCCGACACCGGGATTGGCGCGACGTCCGTAGAAGGGCACCAGGCGTCCGGGCACGAGACCGAGCGACACGCTTCCGCCAATCCCCGGTGTCATGCCCCGCCACGTGCTCAGATTGCGGGTGTAGCCGGCCTGCAGCTTCGACACGGTGAACACCTCGTCGACCCCGTGAACATCGCTCTGGGCGGAGAACACCCGCGAACCCGGGGGTCGGCTCAATCGCGGCTCATTCGTGTGGCGGGACCTGGAAGCTTGCATCCATCTGTACGGAGGAGCCGGTCGAGAGATGAACGGAGTTCCCGTCGGTCCGCCCCTGCTGGAACCGGGTGGTAGAATCCCGCCGTGCTCAGGCTGATTGTCACGCTTCTGCTCGTCGGAGTGACCGTCCCGAGAGGGGTGACCGCCGACCGGCCCAACATCATCTTCATCATGTCGGACGATCACGCGGCACATGCGATCAGCGCGTATGGCTCGCGGATCAACAGAACACCGCACCTGGATCGGCTCGCCCGTGAGGGCATGCTCATGCAGAACGTCTTCGCGACCAACTCGATCTGCACCCCGAGCCGCGCGACGATTCTGACCGGGCAGTACTCGCATCTGAACGGCGTTCCGGTGTTCAACCGCTTCGACAGCTCGCGCCAGACGGTGGCGCACCTGCTGCAGGGCGGCGGCTACCACACCGCGATGATTGGCAAGTGGCACCTGGGAAGCGATCCGGCCGGTTTCGACCATTGGGAGATCC
>JACCXG010000098.1 GCA_013697225.1 Acidobacteriota bacterium | reverse complement strand
GGAACCACGGCGATGCGGGTGAAGAGTCCGAGGATCACGAGCGTGCCGCACACGATCTCGACGCTCCCGACGAACGGACCGAGCAACTCAGCCTGCGGGATGCCGATCTTCGCGAAGCGACCAGCCCCCACCTCCGCAGGATAGAGAAACTTCTGAATACCTTCGGTCAAGAACACGGCGCCCACCATGATGCGAATCAGAACCGTTGCCGCGGGCGCCGAGGCCGATACGAGCGTCATGCGTTGCTACTCCATCCGGGTGAACGTGGCCTCCGTCTCAGGAGGATGCGGATCTCATCTCCGATTGCTTGCCGCAGGCCTCCAACACTTGAGTGCTCCGCGAGCGCGCGCGGTCAGCTTCAGTTCGTCAGCCACCGTCGTCACCTGGAGCCGCCAAGCTGCCTGACCTGCGCGTCGGAAACGCTCGTGACGTTCGTGCCGACGTCGCGATCGAACCAGTCGTTCCCGACGATCCCACTCGTCGCCGGGTTGCGCCCCCGGCGCGGCATGGTCAGGCGCGTTCATGAAGCTTGCGCCTTCACGCAGCAGGCGCGCAAGTCTCCCCGGTGTAGCCCTCCGCAAAACGCGCCAGGTTGTCGTAACGGAATCGATCGACGTTTACGAGGAGCACGAGGCGGAGGTGTGAGGTGGAGGAGGGTCGGGGAGCCTCGAGCACGTCCATCGTTCGAACCGTACTGTCCGCCAGCTGGCCCGCCCGCACGCCCCGTCCCCACGCGATCCACGGAACGGTGACGTCGCTGGCGTCGTCGCTTCCGTGATCGAAGCCGTGTCCGCCGTGATCCGCGGTCACGATGACGGTGTACTGACCGCTGCCGTAGGCGTGATCGGCCGCTGTCAGCAAACGGTCGACACCGGCATCGGCCGCGACAACCGCGCGTCCGTAAGCCGGACTCATCCATCCAACGCTGTGTCCCGCCCGGTCCGGTCGGAGAGGTGCACGAACATCAGATGCGGCCGCGATGTGGCAAGGTGCTTCTCGACGTCGGACACTGTCTTGCGGCTCGCCCACCGCCCGAACCATCCGCCGGGCGCCTGAGAGTAGTCGAGCGTGCCCGGCTGCTGCAGCGGCTGGAACTTCGCTTTACTGAAGAATGCGGCGGCTCGAAATCCCTTCGCGCGGGCGACCCGGAAGATGGTGGGGACCTCGACCAGCTCGGTGTCCGCAGTGATGACGTTGTTCCACAGAACCTGATGCTGCTCTGGAGAGACCCCGGTCGGCATGGACGTGTGCGAGGGCAGCGTCTCGACGTACCGCTGGGAGCCGGGGCGGCTCCCGACGGCCTCGATTGTCACGTCTGCCGACGACCTCGGCCGATTCGTACTCTCGCAACTCGGAGCGGGTCCGCAGGTCGTCAGTCCTGCGAGCCGGGAACTGCTTCACACGGGCGTCGGGAAGTCAGAACAGTTTGCGTACGCCATGGGCTGGCGGGAGGGGACCACCGCTGGAGTTCCGTCGCTGTGGCATGGCGGAGCACTGCCGTCGTACCGCGGAGCGGTCGTCATGCTGCCGCAATCGCAGAGCGGCGTGATCGTACTGACCGACGTCTCTTCGATGTTCGCCGACCACACGCGGGAGATCGCAGCCGGGGTCGTCGCGCTGCTCGAAGAACGGCCTGTCCCCTCCGGCATAAGGCCTCTTCGACAGACCTATCTCGTGATCGCGGTCCTGTCGCTGCTTCTCGTCACTTTCGCGGTTCGGGGGCTCGTCCGCGCGATCGCGAACAGGGGCCCGAAACTGAAGCGATCGTCGGTGATCACCTTCGATATCGTGCTGCCGCTGCTTGGCGTCTTCATGGCACCGCGGCTGGCAGGCGTGCCGCTCCGCGCGATGTGGGAGGGAGCTCCAGACCTGACACTCACCATCGCCATTCTGGTCGTGCTGAGCTTCGCCACCGGCGCGATCAAACTCAGCCGGAGGGAGACGCCCGGCGCGGCGACCGTCGGCTGACCAGAACGGTTCCGGCCAGCCGGCCGTCATATCCGACACTGACCGCGATGAAGCCGACACCTCTCGAGGCGTTCGACGGGTGAAGAACTACTACCGGCCGGCCGGTCGGAGCGTTTTCTGCCGCGCAGACCCCTAGCGCGAGCCCTGCGGGGCCCCCGCCTGGAAGCTCAGTTCGGGCATGAAGCGCACGACCATGCGCTCGTGGTGCTCGATGATGCCTGAAAACTTCTTGCCGAGCGCCAGCATCCCCTCCTGCCCGAGCGCCTTCTCGAGCCCCCAGGGCTGGTCCATCGCGGCGTAGTTGTCGAGATACGTCAGCGTCGTGTACTCGTTGACGTTGCCGCCGAGCACCGTCTGAGAGACCGAGTAGGTCTGCACGCCGGCCTTTTTCATGGCCGGTATCACGTCGCTCTTGATCACCGCCTCGAAGTCGGCGGTGCGGCCGGGCACCACGCTTATCGTGGCCACGACGGCCAGCTTGGGAGTGGCGTCGGGGGCGGTGCGGAAGCTCAGGTCGGGCCGGGTCCGAATCATGGACGTCCGCACCTCGGAGACCATCTCGCGCGCCTTCTCGGTGAACGCGCGCGCGCGCTCCTCGCCGAGCGCCCGGATGGCCGGACCGGGCTGGTCGTACTGGGCCATCTTGGGGACCGGCGTCACCGAGACGGCGGTGAAGCCCTCCGCGAAGACGCCCGAGGCCCACACCATCCGCCACGGCGTGCCGGCCTTCCTCAGCATCGGCACCGTCTCGTCGCGCTGCATGTCGATGAACTGCGACCAGGCGGCCGGCTTCACCTGCGCGATGGCGACGCTGAGCACCTCCGACGGCTCGGCCGGCACCTGCGCCTGGCCCACCGCGCCTCCCCCGGACATCGCCAGCGCGATGCCCGCCATGACGACCCCGACGCCCACGCCACCGACGAACTTGCTCCGTGCCATGCGAGTCCCCCTTCCGTCAGGTTTGCCGTCCGCCGCGCCGGCCCTGATTGAACCGGTGGACGGACCGCAGCCCACGCGTGTCGTACCGACCGTGGCTTCGGTGCCCCGGCGCCTGACCGTGCGAGGCACACCTCGACTCCGGTCGTTCGTCACCGAGGTCGGCGAACTGCTGAGATGTCGAGACTCTACATGCATCGGCGGCGCGACCACAAGGTGGAAACGGGTGGCGCCTTGCGCGCGGGAGGCGTCCAGCCTGCTGCGCGGTGACAGCCTGGGCGAGGCATGCCTCGCCCCTACGCTCGCAGGGGCGACCCATGGGTCACCTGCCCGGATTCCGCTGCCGTGAGGCCGGCGCTCCTCAATAGCGAGAGCGTTCAGGTGCCTGCGGCAAGGTATGGACGCCGCGCTGCAGGGGGTACCGGCAGCTCACGGACGCCTGCCTGCTGGCACTGGCGCACCGACGCAAGGGTAGGCAGACCGAGAAGATCCTGCAGACCGCCTTCGCCTTCTGGCCCTCGAAGGTGCTCCTGAGCGCCGTCGAGTCTGCGCGCGACTTTCTCGACACTCTGGTCGCGCTCGGGTTCCTGCAGCGGGATGGCGAGTGGTACAGCAACACGCCCGAGACCGACCGCTTCCTCGATCGCCGGAAGCCCTCCTACCTTGGCGGCATGATCGAGATGGCGAACCACCGCCTCTACCCGTTCAGGCGGCCCGCCCACGCGACCACCGCGCCGACACCGCACTCGTTCTCGTCGTTGTAGGAGGCGAGGTGTGGATAGACACCCGAGAAGCTGCGACGCGGCACGCCGTCGCCTGTGTCGGGGACGGCCCCCTCATGGCGCCGGTGCAACAGGACAGCAAGTGGGCTCGCACCGAGGAGCTTCAGAAAGCGGCGGCGGGAGGAGAAGATCATCACACTTCGGCGATCGTGAGTCCCGTTCAGAGGAGCGCTCGTCCTCGACCGGCTCCTCGATCGTCAGCACCGTATCGAGCTGCGGCCGTTCGATGATCTGGCGCACGCCGCTCGGCCACAACAACTCGATCCGCGCCACGGAGGCAGCGCGGCCCAGTCCCACGTGCACCCGGGGATCACTCGACGACGCGAAGCCTACCGACGTGGTCGCATGGTTGACGAGCACCTGCCCGTCGTCGCGCGTCACGCGGACGATCGTGCCGAGCCCGTCACGATTGGAGGTCACGCCGACGAGCCGCAGGGTGATCCAGCGGCCGTCGGATGCGGCGAGGTTTCGCAGCAACTTCGGCCGGTCGCCGAGCGCCGTCACGACGAGGTCCAGCCGTCCGTCATTGTCGATGTCGACGACGGCTGCGCCTCGATGCGCGGCAGGGCGTGCGAGATCGGCGCCAGTCTGGAAGGAGACATCCCGAAAGGTACCATCCCCGTTGTTCAGCAGCAGCGTATTGGGCTGACGATAGGTCCGGCTCTGCATCAGCTCGATGTTGTCGATGACATGGCCATTGGCCGAGAACAGATCCTTCCAGCCGTCGTTGTTGTAGTCGGCCACAGGATTGCTCCAGCCGGTGTACGGGAGCGTGGCGAGCGTGACGCGCGCGACGTCGGACGCGTCCTCGTACCACGTGCCGGCGTGCCTGAACAGCAGAAAGCCCTCGTTCGTGAGGTCGGTGACGAACAGATCGACGAGCCCGTCATTGTCGACGTCGCGCAGGTCCGCACCCATCGCCGACACCGCCGTGCCGAACTGGTTCACCGCCACGCCCCACGTCCCCGCAACCTCCTCGAACGTGCCGTCTCCGCGATTGCGGAACAGGAAATTGGGCACCGCGTCGTTGGCGACGAAGACGTCTGGCCACCGATCGCCGTCGATGTCGGCGACCGCCGCTCCCATGCCCTTGCCGAGATGCCGGCCGACACCGGATGCGGCCGAGACGTCGGTGAACGTGCCGTCCCCGTTGTTGCGGAACAGCTGATTTGGCAGGGGCGCGTACCGATCCGGGTGGCAATACGTGCGCTGTCCGGGACCGGGTCCACAGAACGGCTCGGTCGTGGGGTCCCAGACGCAGTAGTTGACGACAAAGAGATCGAGCCAGCCGTCGCGGTCGAAGTCGAGCCAGGCAGCGTGGATGCTCCACAGCGGTCCGCGGACTGGATGTGTGCTGGTGATTCCTGCCCCGGCGGTCACGTCTCGGAAGGTGCCGTCGCCGCTGTTGCGATACAGAATGCTGCGGCCCACGCCCGCGACGAACAGATCGGGGAAGCCGTCGTTGTCGAAATCGGCGGCAGCGGCGCCCATCATGTAGCCGTCGCCCTGCACGCCGGCGCGGCCGGTGACATCCTCGAACCGACCGTCGCCCAGATTGCGGTACAGCCGGTTCCACTGCGAGGGACCAGAACGGCGCAGCGACGGACTCTCCGCGCCGTTCGTGAAATACAGGTCAAACAGACCGTCCCGGTCGTAATCCAGGACGGCGACGCCGCCAGCCATCGTTTCGATCTGGTGTTTGGCGGGTGTCGGGGAATGCTGCAGGCGGAAATCGATCCCCGCGGCTGCAGCGATATCGACGAAATACGGTGGCGGCAGGGTTGCGCCCGGCGCCCGCGACACGGATCGCCCCCGGCGCGCGAGTGCCCGCTGGGC
>JACCXG010000045.1 GCA_013697225.1 Acidobacteriota bacterium | reverse complement strand
GGAACCCGAACCGAAGGTGTATAGGGCCGCCACACCCGAAGCCATGCCTGCCCTTACCGTGGCCCTGCACGTGCACGCCGCCGACATGGACCCCTGGGGGGCTCGACTGCGGCACATCGCTGCCGACGTGGACCCGGCGCTGCAGGTGAGAAACGTCATGCCCATGGACGCCCTCCTGCGGCAGCACCAGGGAAACATGCGCCTGCTGGCCGGCATCTTCGTGGCCATGATGCTCAGCGTCGTCCTCCTGTCGGCCGCTGGCATCTACGCCATGATGGCCTTCGCGGTGACGCAGCGGCGGCGCGAAATAGGAATCCGGCTGGCACTCGGCGCAGGGGCACGGAGAATCCTCTGGACGATGTTCTCGCGGGTCGCGGCACAATTGCTGGCGGGGGCAGGGCTCGGGACCAGCGTCGCCATGCTTCTCAACCGCGCGGCGGGCGGCGCGCTGATGAAGGACCACGCGACGATGGCGACTGCCGTGGTGGTAGTGCTGATGACGGTCGTCGGCCTCCTCGCCACACTCGGTCCGGCGCGCCAGGGGCTCAGGATTCCACCCACCGAGGCGCTGCGCGATTCCTAAGCACTGAAGCGGCTTCGCGCTCAAAGCAGTCCTTTCGAATCCCAAGCTCCCGGACAGCTCAGCCGCAGCGCCTCCGACGACACCCAGGAGTTCAACGCGCGCGCAGTTCTTCGCGGGCCGCGCAGGACCTCATTGGCGTCTGTCTTTGACGGAGGGGGAGGATAACGGCAAAATGACGCACCATTCGTTCTCTCACGCAGGAGCCGATGATGCGAAAAGCGATTGTGCTGATATTTCTGTGTGCATCGCCACTGTGCTGGGCGGCATTGCCCGCTTCGCAGGCCACTGCTGTCGATCAGAGCTTCCGGTCATTTCTGCAGGAGTGGGAGAAGGCACAGGCTCTGTTCATCAACGGCGATCCGACGCTCTGGAAGCACCATACGTCGCAAAGGGATGACGTCACGATACTCGGCGGGTTCGGCGGCGAAGGTGAGAGGGGTTGGAAGGCGGTTGGGCCCCGCTATGATTGGGCCTCATCGCAGTACCGCGCCGGCGGCGCTACGTTGAAGGTCGATTACCTCAATATCGTGGTCAGCGGCGACCTCGCCTTTACGGTCGGAGTCGAGCGCCAGCAGGACGTTCGCGTCGGCGACCAGGGCGCGAGCGTTAGACGCGCCCTCCGGGCAACGCAGGTCTTCCGAAAGGAGGACGGCGTGTGGAAACTCGTGCACCGTCACGCCGACCAGATGACTGAGAAGGGGACAGCGGCGCCTGTGCCGCAGCGAGAGTAGCGCGTAGGTCTGCGCGTTGCCCTGACCTCTCTTCCTTCAAGACGTAGTCGAAGACCGCGACCAGCATGCGACCCCGCGTGGCCGCGGCTGGTTGGTTGGTGGACCCTCATCAGCCGCCAACTGGTCGAGGTTTGGCCCGCACGCTGGCGAACGCGATGGATTGCTCGTCCGGCGGCCAATGCATGACGTCGCGCAAGCGGGCACCGGGCGAAGGACCGACGATTTGTCGAAGTCGCGCCCTGGCGGAGTTGCAGCCGGAGCTCCGTGCGCACGGGCCAGCGGCTGTCCCGACCCGTACCTCAGGCTCCGCCACGCCCACTCGGCCGGGCCGTGGCCCGCCCGAGTTCCACGCAGCGCAAGCTTTCGGCAAGCCGTCGGCAGAAAGGATTTTCAGGCGTTCACCGGCGACGACCCGGACGAGAAGTGTATGTCGACAACCGCAGTCGCTCTGGCGCTGATCGCCGCTGGACAGGCACCGGGGAGAGGATCCGCGGAAGAGGAGGGGGCGGCCGAGGCTATTTCGCCGGGGGCGGGTTCGCGCCCAGGTGGAACAGCAGCGGCGGATCGTGTTCGGTGCGCGGCGCACCCGCGCCGTACGCACCACGCGTCACGAAGTGCGCTTTGTCGACGCCCTTGCGGACCGCGTACAGCTCGGCGTCGCGGTAATAGTACTAACAGCACCCCTTGCGGAACGCCGGTGCGGTCCACCCATCCCGACAGCAGGGCGGAAACCACGATCACCGCCCCGATCAGGGCGAGCATCGCGAGAAAGGAGTCCACACGCGCTCTTTTACACAGCGATCGACGACAGCCCGGTGGGCCCGTTGCTGCTGGCCGGCGACACGAAGGCGTTGCACGTGCTCGCGCAGCTTCGCGCCTTCACGACCAGGCTCGCGTTCAACGGCACGTCGTTTCAGAACGCGGTCTGGCGGGAGCTGACGCGCATTCCCTATGGGGAAACGATCAGCTACCTCGATCTGGCGAAGCGCATGCAGAACCCGAAGGCGGTCAGGGCGGTCGGCATGGCCAACAGCGCCAACCCCATTGCGATCATCGTCCCGTGTCATCGGGTGATCGGATCGAACGGATCGTTGACCGGTTTCGGGCGGCGGCATCCCGGCCAAGCGCGCGTTGCTGGAACTGGAAAATGGGCAGCGCGTGCTGCTGTAGCGGCTAGGCGCGGACCGCGTCGGTGATCGCCTTGAGCACCGAATCGGCGGTGTACGGT
>JACCXG010000009.1 GCA_013697225.1 Acidobacteriota bacterium | reverse complement strand
CGCCGGGCGCTCCCCGCGTCGCAGGCCGGACGCGCTCAGGGCCGCTCCGAGGAAGATGAACCCGATGCCGATCACGGTGGGGAACAGCGAGGGGCCGACACTCTGGCCGGGCATCGACGGAAACGTCTGTGCATACCCGGCGACCATCGCGCCGATCACGAGGATCAGCAGGCCCGTGAGCATGTCGTTGAGGCGCATAGCGCGCGCTACGCAGTGCTCTGTGGTGCCATGCGGGTCACTGCGAAAGTCCCACCGCTTTCATGATCGTCCCCATCTGCTCGTCCGCGCTCTCCATGAAACGGGCGAACTCCTCCGGGCCGGCCCAGCGCCTCCCGAAGCCACGAGTCTTCATGAACTCCTGGTACTCGGAACTGTTGTAGGCATTCGCCACCGCGGTCTGCAGCCGCGCTTCGACGTCGGCCGGCAGATGTCTTGGCGCCCCGATACCCCGCCACACGCCCATTTTCCAGGTCGTACCGATCTCCTCTCTGCCGAGCGGCACATCCGGGTACAGCGCGGAGCGCTCGTCGTCCAGCACCGCCAGGCTTCTGACCCGCCCGGCGTCGATGAGCGAGCGTGCTTCGGGATGTGAAGCCGGGACGAGGTCAACGCCGCCAGCCACGAGATCGAGGAGCCCTGCGGCACTGCTCACGCTGGGGACCCAGGGCACCGATGTCGGTGAAATGTTCTGCTCCTCGAGCAGCCCGTACAGCGAGACGTGCCAGATGCCTCCCTGTGCCGTGCCCGAGGCTTTCAGCTTGCCAGGCTTCGCCCGGATCGCTTCCATCAGATCGCCGAGCGTGCGGTACGGCGAGTCGGCGCGGACCTGGATGGCGGTGGCGTCGTAGTTGACGAGGCCGAGCGGCGTAAACGACGCGCCGGTGAGATCCGTCAGCCCCTGGTGGCGCATCATGCCGATCTCGGCGGTGAGAATGCCGATGGTATACCCGTCGGGTGGAGCGCCTGCAATGGCCTGGTGTCCGACGACGCCGCTGCCGCCGGTGCGATTCACGACGTTCACCGGCTTGCCGAGCTCTTTTTCCAGGAGCTGGGCGATGATGCGGGCAACGGCGTCGGTACCCCCGCCGGCGCCCCACGGGACAATCATCGTAATGGGGCGGGCGGGGTACTCGGACGGACCGCCGCAGCTGGTGAGCGGCAAGGCGGCCGCGCCGAGCAGCAGGGCGAGTATGGTGAGCCTGGCGGGTTTCATCATGCCTGTGCAGGCACATTGTCTCATCACTGGTATCCCCATTTCAGGATCCAGGGATCCGACGTGCGTGCCTGAAATTCCCGGATTTTCTTCTTGTGCTCGGCCAGGACCTCGGCGAACTGCCGGTCCCGCGCCAGGTTCCGCGCCTCGTGCGGATCGTGCTGGAGGTCGTAAAGCTCGAACTCGGGACGATTGATGTAGCCCGCCACGGTGCGGAGCCCGTATTTCACGGACCCCTTTCCCAGCCAGGCCGACTGCCATGTCGCAGCACTCCAGAGGTCGGTGGAGAACGGGAACGGCAGCTGGTGGGCGATGTTCCAGATCAGTTTGAAGCGCCGGCCACGCACCGCGCGCATCGGGTAGTACATCTGGATTTCATGGAAGGTGTGCGAGGCGTAGACTTCATCCCACCCTGCCACCTCCTCACCCCGCGCGAGTGCCAGGAACGAGCGCCCGTGCAACCCGTGAGTCTCCGGAAGATCGGCGGTCGCACGCACCTCCGGGCTTCCGATGTGCTGCTTGTACGTGGGGGGCGTCGCCCCCGCGAAGTCCAGCAAGGTTGGCGTGATGTCCACCCAGCTGACGAGCCCCTCCGACGAGATCCCCCGGCGCTGTCCATTCGGAAGCCGCACGATGAGCGGCGAGCGAAGTCCGGGTTCGTACACCGTGGTCTTGGCCCCGGGGAATGCGGCGCCGTGATCGGAGAGATAGACGATCAGGCTCTGATCGTAGACCCCCTCGTCCTTGAGGACCTGTACGAGGTGGCCGAAGCCTTGATCCAGCCGTGACACCGACTGGTAATACTGCGCGAGCTCCGCCCGCGAGGCGGCGCTGTCGGGCAGCCATGGCGGTACCACGACCGCCGCAGGTTCGTAGGTCACCGGATCGATCCCGGGGTATCCCTCGGGGCGGTTGCCGAACCGGTCGGGGTGCGACGGCAGTTCGTGTGCGATCCCGCCGCCTCGATGAGGATCGCTCGTCGCGACATAAAGAAAGAAGGGACGGGGGTCGCGCGCGGCAATGAAAGCCCGGGCGTGCTCTGCCATCTCCACCGGGCTCCGTTGCGGCCCTTCGAGCACCGTCTCGAACTTGTAGGTCGCCTCCGGGGCCACGTGGAACTTGCCGCTTCGTGCCGTCCGGTAGCCCGCCTCCCGGAGAAGAACGGGCAGCGTCTTCAGGTCGTCGTAGCTGCGGAAGTGACTGTAGTCGTGCTCGTGCCCGTACTGGCCCGTCCGATGGTTGTGCAGCCCCGACAGGATCACGGACCGGCTCGCACTGCAGCTGGCGGTCGTGGCATACGCATGTTTGAACAGGACGCCCTCGGCCGCCAGCGCATCCAGGTGCGGCGTCCGAACGACCGTATGGCCGTACGCCCCGGCATCCTGCCCGTGGTCATCGGCCACGAAGACGACGATGTTGCGGCCGCCGGCCGGTGCGGCCGGGGTGACCCGGGACTGGTCGGCCAATGCGAGTGCGGTCGCGACGGCGATGCCGGTGAGTAGCGCGGCGGCAGTCCAGTAGCGGTGATCAGCGGGCATGCGGTCCTCCGTAGTGAGCTCCCCGACGGTCGGGTCGGCCTTTGATATCATACGCAACGCATGGCAGTATCACGAAGGCGGTCTCCGGCGCCGGCAGCCACCCCTGCCTCGGGGCGCTTCGTGCTGCGGCTCCCCCCGGCGCTGCATGCGTCGCTTCAGGGAGCGGCGCGGGATCTCGACCTGTCCCTCAACGAGTACTGCGTGCGGTGCCTGGCGGCTCCCGGGCCAGGCCTTGCGGCCGACGAGCACGCGGCGGCCATCCTCGGCCGCGCGACGGAGCTGGCGGGGGACGCGGTGGTAGGCGTGGTCGTGTACGGCTCCTGGGCCAGGGGGGATGCCGCGGCCTCGTCCGACGTCGACGTGCTGATCGTGGTCGAGCGGCGCATCGCACTGACCCGAGCGTTGTATCGCGCCTGGGACACGGCGCCACCAGTGTGGCACGGGCGCGTCGTCGATCCCCACTTCGTGCACCCGCCACCTGAGCGAAGCACCGGGGGCGTCTGGGGGGAGGTGGCCGTCGACGGCATCGTGCTCTTCGAACGGGAGTTGCGGATCTCGAGCGCGCTGGTGCGGACGCGCCGCGATATCGCGGCCGGCCGGCTCGTCCGCCGAATCGTGCACGGGCAGCCGTACTGGACGGCAGCCGCGTAATGCGCAACGTGCACCTGGCGGCCGACTACGTCCGGCGGGCCGACGCACGGCTGCGGGCGCTCGACGTGCTGTTCGAGGCGCAGAGCTGGGCGGATGTGGTGCGGGAATCGCAGGAGGTGGTCGAGCTCGCGCTGAAGGGACTGCTCAGGGCCGTGGGGGTCGATCCGCCCCGGATCCATGACGTTGCTGACGTGCTGATTGCCGAGCGTGCCAGGCTGCCCGCGGCGCTCGCGCCCGAGATCGACCGTCTCGCGGATGCCTCCCGCGGGCTCCGGCGCGACCGCGAGCTCGCGTTCTACGGTGCCGAAGACCTCACCCCTTCGGATTTCTACCGCCGCAGCGATGCCGAGGCGGCACGGCAGGCTGCCCGGTTCGTGGTCCGGCACGTACGACCGCAGGTGAGCTGAAGCGGCCGGTGGCACGTTGCCGTTTCCGGGCTTTGATAACATCGCGTGGCATCGACCCCTTGGGTTCACTCTTCGAGGCCTGACATGTTGCGTGCTGCCAGACTTTCAGCCGCTCTCCTGCTCGTGACTGCCGCCGGTATCCTGCCGGCCGCATGCGGCGGCGGAGGAGATCGCGGGTTCATGAGCTTCGGGACGGCTCCTCCCGGAGGGGCATTCTTCGTCGTCGGCGGCGCGCTCGTGGAAGTGCTCAACGAGGCCGGCGCAGGCCGCGGCTGGAACATCACCGCCGAGGCGACGAGCGGCTCGCAGGAGAACATCCGGCGCCTCGCGAGCGGGGAGCTCGACTTCGCGGTCTCGAATTCGGCCATCACCTATTTTGCGGCGCGGGGAGGGGAAGGCTGGGACCAGGCATACCCCGTGCGCGCCGTGATGACCCTCGCGCCGAACGTCGCGATGTTCATTGCGCCTCGGAACTCCGGGGTCCAGCGGATTGCCGACCTCCGGGGCAAGCGCGTGGTCATCGGCCCGGCCGGGGCCGGCTTCGAGTTCTTCGTGACCCCGCTGCTCGCCGCCCACGGGCTGAGTTACAGCGATTTCACCGCGCTCAATGCCACGCAGGCTGCCGCGGTGGACATGCTGGCCGACGGTTCCGCCGCTGCCGCTTTCATCGGCGGGGCGGTGCCCACCGCGTCCATCACGCAGGCGGCTGCCTCGCAGGACATCGTGTTCGTGCCCTACGATGACGAAGCGATGGGGCGCCTCTCGGCCGAATACCCGTTCTTCGACCGGGCCACCGTGCCGGCCGGTACGTACCGCGGACAGCCCGGGGCCCTGCAGATGCTTGACACCGGGTCCATGCACCTCATCACAAGCGCGGACAAGGACGAACAGCTCGTGTACGACATCACGAAGACCCTCTACGAGGGTCGTGAAGCCGTCGTCCAGCGGCACGCGGCCGGCCGTGCCATCAACGAGCGCAACGCCCCGCGGAACACGGGCACCGAGTTCCACCCCGGCGCGATCCGGTTCTATCGCGAGGTTGGAATCTGGAAGGAGTGACGGCCGCCCCGGCGCGATCTCCGGCGCTGCCGGCGCTTCTCTCCGGCCTTGCGCTCGTCTACTGCGTCTTCACGCTCGCGGAGGTCAATTATCCGCGGCTGACGCCGCAGTCGCAGCTGGCGATCTTCGCGATGATCGGTCTGGTGCTGTGCTTCCTGTACGTGCCGGCGCACCCACGGCTGGCCGGCCTGCGGGCGATGCGGGCGCTCGACGTGACCCTTGCGGGGCTCAGCGTGCTCTGCTGCGGCTACATCGTGTGGCAGACGGAGCCGGCGTTCTCCGCTTCGTGGTTCGGCGGCCGTTCGCTCGGCAACCGGGCGGGATACCAGACGCTGGCCGACACGGCGGCTGGCGTCGCCGGGCTCGCGCTGGTGCTCGAGTCCACGCGACGCTCCATCGGCGCCGCTCTCCCGCTGCTCTCGCTCTTCTTCATCGGCTACGCCTTCTGGGGCGCGTACCTGCCCGGCTGGCTCTTTCCGCACCGCGGCTATCCGGTCGAGCGCATCGTCGCGCAGACGTTCCTTCATACACAGGGAGTGTTCGGCGTCGCGCTGGGCGTGATGTTCACCTATGTGTTCCTCTTCGTGATCTTCGGGGCGTTCCTTCAGATCACCGGGGCGACACGGTTCATCATCGACCTCGCGCAGCGGCTGTTCGGCGGGAGCCCGGGCGGGCCGGCGAAGGTCGCGGTGTTGAGCTCCGGGCTGCTCGGCTCGTTGTCGGGCAGCGCCGTGGCGAATACGGCGACGACCGGTACGTTCACGATCCCCATGATGCGCAGCGCCGGCTTCCGGGCGGAGACCGCCGCCGGGATCGAGGCAGCGGCCAGCTCCGGCGGAGCGCTCGTGCCGCCCGTGATGGGTGCCGGCGCCTACATGATGCTGGAGATCGTCCAGCCTCCGGTCACTTACCTGCAGATCATCCAGGCCGCGCTGCTGCCGGCGGTGCTCTACTACGTCGCGCTCTTCCTCTACGTGCACTTCTACGCTCGACGCCTGGCGGTGCACCAGCCGGTGGCACCGCCGGCCACGCGAGGCGGGGCGCTCGTGCCGTTCGAGGGGCTGGTATTCCTGACCGGTCTCGCCGCGCTGATGGTCCTGCTGTTCCTCGGCTATACCGCCTTCCGCGCGGTCAGCCTCGCGCTGGGTGCGGTGATCGTCATCAGCACGCTGCACCCGAGGACCCGGATCGACCCCCGGAGCGCGCTTGCGGCGGTTGCCACCGCGTCGAGAGACATGGTTCCGCTGGTCTGTGCGGCCGCGTGCGTCGGCATCGTCATCGGCGTCGTGACGTTGACCGGGATCGGCACGCGCCTGCCGGCCGCCATCATTCCCCTGGCCGATCAAAGCCTGCTGCTCGCGCTCGTCGTGATCATGCTGTGCTCGATCGTGCTTGGCATGGGGCTCCCGTCGGCCGTGACGTACCTCCTGCTGGCCACGCTCATCGGCCCGGTTCTCGGCAA
>JACCXG010000644.1 GCA_013697225.1 Acidobacteriota bacterium | reverse complement strand
GTCCTGCTTCTGCGCGAGCACCGTTCCCATGCGGCGGATCGCGGACTCCTGCATACGTCCGCCGGCCTGCGAGAGGAATCCCTCATAGTCGATCACGCGGGTTTCTCCTGGGCGAACGGCCGGGACGGTGCTATCTGCGCCTCACGAAGCCGGAAGTGCCTGTAATGCGTGAGGTAGGCGCCCAGGGCGGCGAGGGCCAGGTACTGGAACACGAATCCCCGGACGAGCCAGGCCGCAATCTGCAGGGGCAGGACGGCAAGGCCAAGGATCGGGATGAGATTGATCAGGCCGAATCCGGCAGTGGCCACGATGGACGCGACTGTTGCGATTGCCGCGAGCAGCAGCACGATGCCGAAGATGCCGGCTACCTCCCGCAGGCTGCCGCGCACGAATTCGGCGGCGCGGCCGATGGCCCGCCGCACGCCGAGGTCCTCCACCGCCATCACCATCTGGGTGATCAGATAGAAGAAGTTCACCAGCGTGATCCATACGATCAGAACGCTCGAGGCCAGGGCCGTCGCCATGCTCCATCCGAGAAAGACGCCGGCGTTCCCGACCAGGCTCAGCCCCCCCAGGACCAATCCCAGGTACGCTCCCGCGGTGACGCCGTAGACGGCGAGCAGACAGGCGCCAAGCCTGACGTACCGCCGCCATAAGCGCGCGCACCCATCGAGGAACGGCTCGATGGCGACGACGTTTGCCAGGCGCACGGTCCGCAGGCGTAACGGAGGATCTTCGATCGGGCCGGCTCCAGCCTCGGCTGAGGCCAGGAGTGAGACCGTCCCCCCTTTGACCACGAAGGTCAGTGCGGATCCCCCGAGGAGCACCAGGCCGAAGGCCAGCGTGAATGCCACGAGCGCAAATACGTTCTGCCGCACCGCGACGAAGATTTCCGCGACCACATCGCGCAGGTCTCCGGCCAGCAGCTGGTCGGCATTGCCGCCAAGGAGGAGGACGGCCAGAAAGATGCCCCCGACGACGGGAACGGCGAGCAGCAGCTTGAGCGTGGACTCGGCGACGAACTGGACGGCCACGAGCGGCCAGTTCGAGGCGGCAACGAGTGCGCCGCGCTTGAGCGTGGCCTTCAAACCCGGGGGGTGGGTCATCGAACCTCACCAGTTTACCTTTGCGGTATCCTGCTTTACGAGTGCCCTCCCTCGACACGCGCGAGCGCCGCGTCAGCTGGCGCCGGTTGCTCGCAGGCGGACTGCTCCTGACGGCGCTGACCGGACTGGCTGGCTGGGCCCTCGAACGGCGGTGGTTCGGGCCGAGCGAAGAGGCCGCTGTCCGGCGCGTGCACTCACGCGTGCAGGCGCAGTTCGACGCAATGATTGCGGCGGTGTCCGAGGTCTCGCTTCGCATTGCCGGGACCCCGGCGGCGGCTGCGGCGCTCGCGGGCGGACGCGACGAAGCACGCTCCCTGTTCGACCTTGTCGCCGCCATCCGGCGGACGAGCAGGTCCGCCGACGACATCGCCGTCACGATCTACGATTCCGGCACGGTTCCGCGGGCGTGGGAAGGGGCTCCGTCCGACATCCCGGGGGAGCGGGCCGCTGGCGGCGCCGCGCTCTTCCTCACGCCTTCACCCCTGGGGCTCCGACTGGTGCACGTGGAGCCAATCTCCACTCCAGAGGGCCGCCGCGTCGGGTCGGTCGCCACCGAGCACGTGGTCTCCCCTTCGCCAGCGGTTACGGCCATCGGGCCGACCGTCTACACGCTCCGGACGCCGATCGCTCCCGCGTCGCTGCGCACCCGGCTGGAAGGGGCCGGCGAGAGTGTGAGCCCTGGTGCAGTCCTGCTGCGCGCTCCCTCGGGCGAGCCGCTTGCGGAAGCGTGGGTGGATCCGTCGGATGTCCGTCGCGCACGCACCGACTGGCGCCGGGCGGTGGGTGGGGCGATGCTGGCCGTGCTCGCGGTCACGGTGTTCCTGCTCGCGGGACCCTTGCTGGACCGTCGCGCCAGAGGGGAGAGTCCCGGCTACTGGCGGAGCACCTTCGGCGTCATCGCCATGACCGCAGGCGGGGCGTTCCTGCTGTGGCTGGCCTTTGTCACTGTGGCCGGAGGCGCCCCATCGGCTCCGGTCCTGCTGCTGCTGTCGGGCGGCACGGCGGCAGCTGTCGTCAGCCTGCTGGCCAGCGCCGTGGCACGGCTGCGCGCCGGGACCCGCCCGCGAAGGCCTCTCAGGCGGGGTGCGCCCGCGCGATTCTTTGGTCAGCAGCTGCTGGCCGGTGCCCTCGTGAGCGGATTGATCGCGCTGTTCGCCAGCGTGCTCGGAGGGGTCGTCGCGGCCATTCCAATCGATCTGCGGCAGTTCTCGTTGCACCCCTGGAACGCCTCCCGTCTCATGCTGCTTGCCGGAATCCTGGCGACGCATCTTGCCGTGCTCTGGGCCGGGACGCTAATCCTGATTACCGCCATGGCACGCTGGCAGATTCCGCGGCGGGCGGCGGTGACACGCCTCGCCGTCGTGGGCCTGTGGCTCCTGCCCGCAGCCGTCGCGGCGGCTCTCGCGGCACGCCTCCAGTGGCCGGTCGCCCCTGTCGGACTGCTCCTGGCCTCCGCCTCGTGCGGCTCGGCGGCCCTTGCAGGGCCGGGCCTGGCGAGGTGGTACCGGCGAGCGACGGTGGCGTCGCGGATACTCGTCCTCTTCCTCGCCTTTTTGATTCCGACGCTCCTGCTGTATCCCTCGATGGACTTCCTGGCCGAGCGCGCGACCCGCCAGCTCATTGCCACCCAATACGCGGTGCAGGCCCAGAACCACATGCAGACGCTCCTCGACCGCATGGACGAGGCGCGCAGCGACGTAGATGCGCTCGACCTGCTGCCCGAGCTGCTGCGGGCCGAAGACGACGCCACGGACGCGCCGTCATCGGACGCGGCCTACGAAGTCTGGCGGAGGACGGCGTTCGCGCGCGAGCGGCTGACCTCAGCCGTCGAGCTGTACGATGCCTCCGGGCGTCTCGTGAGCCCCTTCGCGCTCAACCTCCCGGAGTACTCGACCGCGACGCTCGACAGGACGTTGAGCTGTGCCTGGGACGTGTTCGGGGAAGTGGCGCGGTTCGGGGCCGAGGAGCGGCCGATGCTGCACGCCGAGCGGCGCATCTGCCAGCCGGACGAGACCGGCGCGGTGGTCGATCAGGGGGGGATCATCCTTCACGTCCTCTTCGAGTACGAGACGTTGCCGTTCATCACCTCACAGAATCCCTACCTCGAAGCGTTCCGTACCGCCGGTACCGTGCCCGCTGAAGGGACACCCGGCGGAAATGTGGAGGTGGCTATCTACGGCTGGGGCCTGCAGCCGCTCTATACGTCGGGGCGATCCGCCTGGCCCCTGACCGAGGAGGTCTTCGGACGGCTGTACCGATCGCGCGAGCCGTTCTGGGCCACCGTGGAGAAAGCCGGGAGAGATCATCGCGTCTATTTCTCCAACGATCGCGAACGGATCTTTGCGATCGGCTATCCGGTCCTCACGCTCTTCGACCACTTCGTCCATCTTGCCGAGCTCACCACGTTCGGTGGGGTCGTCTTCGTGCTGGTTCTGCTCGGCGCGGCGCTGTTCACGCGCCTCGCGCTCGAACGCCCGCGCATCGGTGGCGCGCTGCTGCGGGAGGTGCGCGCGAGCTTCTACCGCAAGCTGTTTCTGGCCTTCGTGCTGTCGGCGACCATTCCCGTCCTTGCGCTCGCCGTCGTGATCCGCGAGTACGTCGAGACGCTCCTGCGCGCCGACATCGAGGCGGAAGCGGCGCGGACCGCGGCAATTGCACAGCGGGTGCTCGACGAAGCCGATGCGCCCCTGCGCCGGACCGCCGAAGCGCTTGGCACACTGAACGACAACGTGATGGTGTGGATCAGTCAGGTCATCGACCAGGACGTCAACGTGTTCAACGGAGCACGGCTGGTGGCTACATCCGAGCGCAATCTGTTCGCGTCAGGCGTGCTCCCCACCCGCACGCCTCACGACGTCTATCGCGCCATCGTGCTCGAGCGGCTGCCGAGCTACGCGCGCCAGGACACGATCGGTAACCTCACGTACATGCTGGCCGCCGCCCCCGTGCGGTCTGCCGGCGAGGATGCGCTGGTCACGGTTCCCCTCACCCTCCGGCAGCGCGAAATCGAGCGGGAGATCGACGATCTCGATCGCGGCGTGCACCTTGCCGCACTGTTCTTCGTGCTGCTGGGCGCCGGGATCGGATTATCGATGGCGGAGCGCATCGCCGACCCCGTTCGCCGTCTCACCCGCGCGACCGGACGGATCGCACGAGGAGATTTCGATGCCCGCATCGCGGTCAAGTCGGCCGACGAGCTCCGGCGGCTGGTGGACGCGTTCAACAGCATGGCGGCGGAGCTCAAGTCGCAGCGCACGGAGCTCGAACGCACGCATCGGCTCGAGGCCTGGGCGGAGATGGCCCGGCAGGTAGCGCACGAGATCAAGAACCCGCTCACGCCAATCCAGCTCTCGGCCGAGCACCTCCAGCGCGTCCATGCCGATCGCGGCGAGCCCATGGGCCCGGTGCTCGAGAACTGCGTCACGTCGATCCTCGGGCAGGTGCGGCTGCTCCGGCAGATCTCTTCCGAGTTCTCCAATTTCGCCTCATCCCCCACCGCCCGGCGTGCGCCGGCCGACCTCCCGGAGCTTGTCGCCGAGATCCTGGGTCCCTATCAGACGGGCCTCGAAGGGCGCATCACGATCAGCAACAACGTTCCCGGTTCTCTCCCCGCCGTGCTCGTCGATCGCACGCTGCTCGGACGAGCCCTGTCGAACATCGTGGAGAATGCGTTGTATGCGATGCCCGGTCCCGGCACGCTGACGCTCGACGCGGCCGCAGAGTCCGGATTCGTCCGACTGAGTGTCCGCGACACCGGCATCGGCATGGACGAGGACGCACTGGCGCGCGTCTTCGAGCCCTACTTCTCGACGAAGACCACCGGCACCGGCCTCGGCCTGCCGATCGCCCGGCGCAACATCGAGCTCAATGGCGGCACGGTTGAAGTGACCAGCGTCAAGGGGTCGGGCACGACTGTGACAGTCCGCCTGCCGGTAGCCGAGGCGCAGAGTCTCCCTTCAGCGGCTGCGCCGGCAGAGTGAAGAGAAAAGGAGAAAGGGAAAAGGGGAATGGGGAAAGGGGAAAGGGAAAAGGGAAAAGGGTTTCTGTGTCGAACCGGCGCTACATCTCGTGCGGTGAGGGTACTTCGGGTTGGGCGGCAGCGGCGGCGGGCGGACCGTCGGCCTCCTGGCGTTTGCGCACGCGCGCATACGTCCAGCCCAGGAGCGCGCCGACGGTATAGGTGTAGGCGAGGACCACGAGCGCAAGGCGTGGATAGGACGCGATCAAGGCGAGCGCGACGGCTGCGAGGAACAGCGCGATGTACGAGCGGCGCCACCCCACGTCGATGGCCTTGACGCTGCGGAACCGGACCGTGCTGACCATCAGCAGCGCGGGGATCACCACCATCGGGAGGGCGGCGAACGCGAGCTGGCGTTCCTGCAGACCGTAGGGGAACAGGTAGATAGTCGAGGCGATGACGCCTGCGGCAGCCGGGCTGGGCATCCCGACGAAGTAGCGTTTGTCGGTGGCGGTCGCCGTCTGGATGTTGAAGCGTGCGAGCCGCATCGCCGCGGCGGTGACATAGATGAAGCCGGCCGCCCACCCGAGCCGCTTCAGGGGCCAGAGGCCCCAGGTGAAGGCGAGGATCGCGGGGGCGAGCCCGAACGACACGACGTCGGCCAGCGAGTCGAGCTCGACGCCGAAGGCCGTGGACGATTTGGTCAGCCGTGCCACGAAGCCGTCCAGGGTGTCGAGCACCATCGCCACGCCGATGAGGATCGCGGCGGTGTCGAAATCCTGCTGCGTTGCATACACGATGCAGGCATAGCCGCAGAACAGGTTGGCGACCGTGAACATCGACGGCAGCAGGTAGACGCCACGTCTGAACCGCTGCCGGTCTTCACGCCTGCGGAGCGGCAGCCTACGCAGCACCCGGGCTCCGGAGCCGCGCGAGCACGGTCTCTCCCCCGACCACCCGCTCCCCCACCCGCACGAGCAGCTCGGTCTCGCGGGGGAGGAACACGTCCATGCGGGAGCCGAACTTCATCAACCCGATCCGGTCCCCGCGCTGCACGGTGTCTCCCTCGCTGACCCGGCAGACGATACGCCTGGCGAGAATCCCGACCACCTGGCGGAACACGATCGGCCGGCCCTCGTGCTCAATCCAGATTTCGTTCAGCTCGTTGTCGTTCGCCCCCTGGTCGTACGCCGGCAGGAAGGCGCCAGGCCGGTAGTCGATCTTCGTGATGCGCCCCCCGACAGGGGCCCTGTTGATGTGGACGTCCATCGGGGACAGGAAGATCGTGATTTGCTGCCAGTCTCCCGGAGGGGACCACCGGCCGTCGCTTGGTCCGGCGATCATGATCCTGCCGTCAGCCGGGGAGACGACAAGGCCGGCCTCCTGCGGAACCTCGCGGTCAGGATCCCGGAAGAAGTAGGCGAAGAAGCCACCCAGCAGGACGAACGCCGCGGCAACGCCACGTCGTTTCGCGGTACCGAGCGCAAGAGCCGGCAGCATGGCCCCGGCGATGAACGGATATCCAGCGCGATCGATTCTCATGAAGCGTCGGGGGAACAGTGTGGCCGGAAACGCCGGGCATCCGGCGGGCCTTTCCGGCCGGGCGGAGTGTCTGCCGATTCTTATCCGTGAGCCGCGTGCGCGTGATCTCCAGCGCTGTGGCGGCGCACGATGTTCTCCATCTGATCTTTTATCTGGAGCTTGCGCTTCTTGAGGGTGACTTCGTGGAGCTGTTCGGGTTCGGAGAGATAGTTCCTGATGGCCAGATCGTGCAGCTGCTCGTCAAGGTGGTGGTGCTCGGTCGCCAGATGGCGGTAATCCTCGTCGGTCTGCAGCAGTTGACGCTTCAGCTCTGCGAAGTCTGTCGGCATGGGCCGCCTCCTCGAAGGGGGTTCCGATTACGCGTGGGACGCCTGCATACGGGCACGGTAGCACAAGATCCCGGCAGCTTCAAGACGGCGACCCCGGAGGAATCGGGAGGTTTCCGAGCCAGAGAATCAGCGCATCTTCGACCGGCGCCGTGTAGTAGTTCGGCCGCACCGCGGCCACTGAAAACCCCAGTCGCTCGTACAGCCGCCGTGCCGCGACGTTCGATTCCCGAACCTCCAGTGTCGCGCGTGTCGCGCCCAGTCGCGCGGCTTCCGCCAGCACCTCCTCCATCAAGGAACGGCCCACCCCGGCCCGCCGGTGGGGCTCGTCCACTGCAATCGTATTGACGTGCAGTTCGTCGAGCACAATCCAGCAGGAACAGAATGCCGCGATTGCGCCGTCGGGCTGGCGCAGGAGGAAGACGTGCGCAACTGAGGAACCCCGCAGTTCCGCCGCGAGCATCTCCCTCGTCCACGGGTTCGAGAAGCAGCGAGCCTCGAGCGCAGCCACCGCGTCGAGATCGGCGTCCGACCGCACACGATCGAAGATCAGCGCCCCCAACGGCTCCTCCTCATTGCCGTCCCGCTATATCTCCCCCGCTCCACGCGGCCCGTCCCGGGAAGCCTGGCGCTGGTCCCGGGCGATCTCGGCGTCCGGACGACGGACGTAAACGGGTATGACTGCGTGCGGAGCGACGGCGCGGTCGGGCTCGCGGGCGGCCAGACGCCCGATCACGCCGGCAAGCGCGGAAGCCCCCTCGGGCAGGTGGGCACGATCCCCCAGCCTTTCGCGGATCACGGACGCATAGCGGACAGCTCCATCCCCCGCGAAGATCACCCCCTGTGAGCCCAGGACATCGCGCCACGTCGCGAGCGTCTCGGCCGGCGACAGGGACGAGGGGGGCACGATCACCGCCCGGCCGGCAGGATCGTAGAGCGCCGCGAACACCTCCCCGCGCTGCGCGTCGATCCAGGCGCCGATTGGCAGCGCTCCCGCAACACGTTCCGCCGACTCGTGAGCCAGGGCGTCCAGGTTCGACACCGGCACCACCTTCAGCCCCCGGGCAAACGCCAGCCCCTGCACGGTCGAAATCCCGACCCGGAGTCCCGTGAACGAGCCGGGCCCGGCCCCGACCGCCACCAGATCGATCTCCGCGATGCGTACCTCGGCTGCCTCCAGCGCGCGCTGAAGCTCCGAGGGAAGCCTCGCGCCGTGTGTGACGGCGGGATCACCCGTGAGCTCGGCCAGGATCGTGTCATCGCGGACGACCGCCACGCTCCCGGCCCGGGTCGTCGTGTCCAGTGACAGAATCAGCAGTGGCGTGTTCCTCCGGGGCGGCCAGAGCCCCGATGTTATAGTGACAGCACCCTCGTCCGAGCGGTGAACAATCACACATGGCTTCCCCCGTTCCCTCGGCCTCTTCGGCGAACGCCGCCGCCGCCACCCCCGCGATGCGGCAGTTCTTCGAGGCGAAGCGGCAGTATCGCGACGCGATCCTCTTCTTCCGGATGGGGGATTTCTACGAGATGTTCTACGAGGACGCGCTCGTGGCGGCGCGCGCCCTCGAGCTGACGCTGACCTCTCGCTCCAAGGACGCCGGCGGGGGTGCCATTCCCATGTGCGGCCTGCCCTATCACGCCGCAGACACCTACATCTCGCGGCTGGTCACGAAGGGTTTCCGCGTGGCCATCTGCGAGCAGATGGAGGATCCGAAGAAGACCAAAGGGCTGGTCCGGCGGGAGGTCGTGCGGGTGGTCTCTCCCGGGACGCTGACGGACGCGAGCTATCTGGATGCGCGCGAGCCGGCGTTCCTGATGGCGATCGTGCCGGCGGCGCCAGGGCCCGGATTCGGAGTGGCGCTGCTGGATCTGTCCACCGGGGAGTTCACCACGGCGGAGTATCACGGGGAAGAATGCCGGCAGGCGCTGCAGGACGAGCTTGCCGTACTCCGGCCCCGCGAGGTGGTGGTCCCCCAGGGCTCCACCGAGGCGGGCGCCATGCTCGAGCCGTTGCGCCTCGGTACGCTCGTCACCTCGATCGACGCCTGGACGTTCGAGGTCGAGGCGGCACGCCGAACGCTGCTCGCGCAGCTGCAGACGCAGAGCCTCTTCGGCTTCGGCCTGGAGGACAAGCCGGCCGCCACGAGCGCCGCCGGCGCGCTGGTGCACTACCTGCGCGACACGCAGAAAGTCGATCTCGCCCACATCCGTGAGGTGTCCTTCCGTACCGGCGCGGACCACCTCATTGTCGATCCGACGACACTGCGGAACCTCGAGGTCGTCGAGGCGTCGGCCGGCGGCCGCCAGGGCTCGCTGCTGCACGAGATCGACCGCAGCGTGACCTCCATGGGCAGCCGCCTCTTGCGGCGCTGGCTCCTGCGGCCGCTCGTCTCGCTGGAGCGCATTCAGGACCGGCTCGACGCGGTCGAGGAGTTCGCGTACCGCAGCGTCGAACGGGCCAAGGCGCAGGACACGCTCAAGACGGTGCACGACATGGAGCGCCTTGTCGCGCGTGCGGCGCTGGGCACTGCGGGGCCGCGCGATCTCGTGGCGCTTCGGCAATCCCTGGCCGCCGTCCCGCGGCTTCGGATGCTGCTGGCGGACCTGCAGGCCCCGCTTGTCCGAAGCCTCGTGGCCGAGCTCGATGATCTCGCGGACCTCCGCCAGGAGCTGGAGGCGGCGATCCTCGACGAACCGCCCGCGCTGGCGCGCGATGGGGGCGTCATCCGCGACGGCGTCGATCCGGAGCTCGACGACCTGCGCGACATCAGCCGCTCCGGGAAACGCCGCATCGCGGAGATGGAAGAGAGCGAGCGCGCCCGAACCGGCATCGGCTCCCTCAAGATTCGCTATAACCGGGTGTTCGGCTACTACATCGAAATCTCCCGGACGAACCTGGGCAATGTCCCCGCCGACTACACCCGCAAGCAGACGATCGCCGGGGGGGAGCGCTTCGTCACACCAGCCCTCAAGGAGTACGAGGACAAGGTGCTTGGCGCGGACGACCGGATTGCCGAGCGCGAGCTGGAGCTGTTCGAGGGGCTGCGCGCCCGCGTCGCCGCCGCCGCACCGCGGGTGCAGGACACGGCGCGCGGGCTGGCCACGCTGGACGTGCTGGCGGCGCTCGCCGAAACCGCCGCCGTTCACAACTACACGAAGCCGCTCATGCACAGCGGTGAGGAGCTGCAGGCCACCGATGTGCGCCATCCCGTCGTCGAGCGGCACACGGCCGACGCGTTCGTGCCGAACGATGTGACGCTCGACGGGGGCGCCCACCAGCTCGTAATCCTCACCGGGCCGAACATGGGTGGGAAGTCCACGTACCTGCGGCAGACCGCATTGCTGTCGCTGATGGCGCAGACCGGTTCCTTCGTGGCAGCGCGCACCGCCAAGCTGCCGATCGTGGATCGCATCTTCGCGCGCGTTGGCGCGTCCGACAACATCGCACGCGGGCAGTCCACGTTCATGGTGGAGATGCAGGAAACCGCGAACATCCTGCACGCGGCAACCTCCAGAAGCCTGGTCATTCTCGACGAGATAGGCCGCGGCACGGCGACGTTCGACGGCCTCAGCCTCGCCTGGGCCGTGGCCGAGCACCTGGCCTCGAGCCCCCGCGCCCGGCCGAAGACGATCTTCGCCACCCACTATCACGAGCTGACGGACCTTGCCGATGCCCTCACGACCGTCGCCAACTTCCACGTCGTCGTCCGCGAATGGAAGGACGACATTGTGTTCCTTCGGAAGGTGACGCCGGGCCGTTCGGATCGCAGCTACGGCATCCAGGTGGCCCGCCTGGCGGGCCTCCCGCCGGCGGTTGTGGCGCGTGCGCGTGAGATTCTCCACAGCCTCGAGCGGGACGAGCTCTCACGCGGCGGGCGTCCGTCGCTCAGCGCGGAGGGTGTCACGAGCCGGCAGCTCGGCCTCTTCCAGGCGCCCGAGCCGGTCGAGCCGCCCGTCCTCGTCAGGCTGCGTGAGCTGGATGTGAACAACCTCACCCCGCTGCAGGCGCTCTCGATTCTGGCCGACTTGAAGCGTGAGGCAGACGGCTGATGGCGGGCCGCTGCCTGATCCTGAGCCTTACAGCGGCAGCGTGGCTCCTGGGTGCGGCGTCGGTCCTTGGCGCGACGCGCTACGATCCGCGCCTGAGGTTCAGAACGGTGTCGACGCCGCGGTTCGATATTCACTTTCATCAGGGGGGCGAGCGGATGGCCGGACGCCTCGCACGCTTCATCGAGGCGGCCGCCGCCGAAGTGGATGCATCAATCGGCCCGGCGGTCGGACGTGTGCAGGTGATCCTCGTCGATCAGCACGATCTGTCGAACGGATGGGCGACCCCCCTCCCCTACAACACCATAGAAATCAGCGCAGCCGCTCCGCCGGCCGAGAGCGTCATCGGGAATACCGATGACTGGCTGCGGCTGGTGTTCATTCACGAATACACCCACATCGCGCACCTCAGTCGCGCAGGCGGCTGGATTGGGGCGCTCAGGCGTCCGTTCGGCCGCATGCCCGTGCTGTTCCCCAACCTGTACCAGCCGATCTGGGGGATCGAAGGGCTCGCCACCTGGCAGGAAAGTGCGTCGACCGCTCAGGGCCGGGTCAACGCTGGAGACTTCCGGCTCCTTCTGGAGCGTGCCGCCGGGACCGGGCGGTTCGAGCCGCTCGATCGTGCGAACGGGGGAAATGTCGACTGGCCCGGGGGTACAACGCCTTATCTGTATGGCGCGTATTTCCACGCGTTCCTCGCCGAGCGTCATGGTGCGGAATCACTGCGGAGGCTCGCCGACGAGACGGCGCGCCGTCTGCCCTACTTCGCTCCGCGTGCATACCGGAAGGTGTACGGACAGTCCGTCGGATCCCTCTGGCGCGAGTTCCAGGAAGCCACACGGGAGGATCGTGAGGCGGACGTCGACGCCGAACGCCTGACGTTTCACGGCTTCAACGTGACGGGACCCCGCGTGGGAGCGGACGGACGGATCTTCTACTCCGTGTCCAATCCGCATGGTTTTCCTGCCCTCATGGAATTGCGTCATCCCGGCGGGACGCCGCGTGAGGTGACGCCCCGCTATCAGGGGCGCGCAATCGCGCTCGCCGGCAGGCATCTGGTCGTGGACGAGATCGACCTCGTTCGAAGCGTTGGGCTGCAATCCGACCTGTATCTCATCGATCCGGAGGACGGAGAGCGGCGGCGGCTCACCCGTGAGGCGCGCGCGCTCGACCCGGACGTGGCGCCCGGCGGGTCGGCCGTCGCCTGCGTCGTGCAGATGCACGACCGCCGTGCGCTTGCGACCTTTGCGCTCCCGGCTGCGGGTGAAGCAACACCCGACATTCTGATCGGCGAGGAGGGGACTGACTACTCTCTTCCGCGCTGGTCGCCTGACGGCCGCTGGATTGCGGCGGAACGCCGTCGGCTGAACGGCCCGTCCGAGATCGTGGTGGTGGACCCCGGAGGCCGGACGGTTCGCGTGCTCGCCAGCCTTCCCGGAGGGCGCAGTGCCTCCCCCGTGTGGACGCCCGACGGCACACACGTGCTGTTTGCCGCCGCCGTGAACGATGGTCCGTTCCAGATACATCGGGCACACGTTGCGACTGGTGTCATCGAGCGTCTCGAGGGGACGGGCCGCAGCGCGCGGTCGCCAGACGTGTCGCCGGATGGCAGCCTGCTCGTCTACGTGGGGTACACGGCAGAAGGGTACGATCTTTTTTCGCTGTCAATGGCGGACGCACGCTGGACCGGTGTGGGCGCAGCCGGCCGGCCGGAGTCTCCCGGGAGCACCTTCACCGGCGGCGTGCCGGCTGACAGAGCTGAGCCACGGCCCTACTCGGCCTGGAAGACTCTGGCCCCGCGATTCTGGACACCGACGGTGGAGTCCGACGGCGACGAGCTCGTCATCGGTGGGGCCACGGGGTCGGCCGATGCCCTGGGGCGTCACGCGTACGGTGTCGAAGGAGGCTGGTCCTCCCGGGCACGGCCCGATTGGCGCGTGGCGTATGCCTACGACCGCTGGCGACCGACCGTATTCGCGGCCCTCTCGGACGACACCGACCCATGGCGGGACGGGGTGGTCCGTACACGCGAAGCCGATCTCGGCATGCTGCTGCGCGTCTCGCGGGTCAGATTCACGCATGCGACGTTCGCGTCGTTGCACACGGCGGCCGACGAGTTCGCGTGCGCCGGGTGCGCGCCGCCGGTCGACGCACAGCTGCGGCGAAGCGCGCTGCGCCTCGGCTGGAATTTCAGCAATGCCCGGGCCTTCGGCTACTCCATCAGTCCGGAGGAGGGAGGGCGCGTTTCCTCGACGTTGGAACTGCCGCGCACGGCACTGGGATCGGACGGGAACGGCGCCGCCGCGACCCTGGACGGGCGGCGCTACTGGCGCCTCTGGCCACGTCACGGGGTGCTGGCCCTCCGGGGGGCGGCCGCCGCATCCTGGGG
>JACCXG010000624.1 GCA_013697225.1 Acidobacteriota bacterium | reverse complement strand
CGATCGTTGTTGACGGACCAGACCGCCAGCACTCCGCACGGCCTGAGCGCCGCACGCGCGGCGGCAATGCCGCGTTCATCGTAGAGCCGGACGTTGGAGGCGGAGGTGAACGGGGCCGGGCCGTTGTCGACGTCGAGGAGGAGTGCGTCGAAGCGGTCCGGGCTCGCACCAATGATTGCGCCGACGTCACCCTCTTCGATACTCACCCGGGCATCGTCCAGGGGATGGTTTGCCAGCGGGCCGAGAGGACCGCGATTCCACTGGACCACTGCGGGGACCAGTTCGGCCACCACGACGCGGGCTGAAGCGGGGAGGATGTCGAGCGCGGCTCGCAGCGTGAAGCCCATTCCGAGGCCGCCGATGAGCACGCAGGGCTTCTCGCGCAGTCGCGCCTGGCGGCAGCCGAGCACGGCGAGCCCCTCCTCCGAACCGTGCATGCGGCTCGACATGAGGCTCTCGCCGTCAGCCAGGATCACGTATTCGCTCGGGTGACGGGTCAGCGTCAGCTCGGTGCCATCGGGCATGCGCGCGCGCCCGAGCACTTCCCAGGGTTTCACGGCCGCTTCTTCGCGGCGGCGCCCTTTCGCACCAGGGTGGGAGACATGTCGGTTTTGCCCGGACGAGGGTGCGCCTTCGCGATGTGGGTCGAAAGGCGGTTGGTCGGAACCTGCTCGCCGCAGAACCTGCAGAGGGCCTTGCCGGGGGAAACGTGAACGCGTTGCATCTCCCACCAGCATGCGTGGGCTCCGGCCCGGCGTCAAGCGCAACCCGTTACGGCGCGCGCTCACGGGCGGCGGGAGCTTCCCGCGCTCGCTCAGCTCTTCTTGTACGTCGTCGTTGTCGTAACGGGACCGCCGCCACCCTGAAAATCCGGCCGCGTGGACTGGACGGTCAGCATCCCCGAGGGATCGAGCCACATCGTCATGCTCACGTTGACGGGATTGCCGTCGAAGGTCATTGATGTGTCGATCGTGACCTTCTCCCCCTCCACCTTCACCTTGGACGTCTGGTCGATCGTGTTCCCCTGTACGGTGACGGTGTTCTTGCTCTCCGAGCCATCCAGCGTCCATTTTCCGGAGAAGTTCGGGATCTGGGCGAGCATCACGGACGACATCAGGAGGGCGATCAGGGCGCTTCCGGCAACTCGTGCAAGTCTCATGTCGATGGGCTCCGTACGGAATAGAGCGGCGATGGTTTTCATGGCCAGCGCCGCTATTCTAGCGGCACGACGTCCTCCGGTCTCCGGCTTTTCTCAGGCCCGCCCGCACGGAGGACGACCTCGGCGACCGCGGTAACCAGCGTCGAGAGCTCCAAAGGCTTGGGAACGTGCGCCTGATATCCGGCCAGCAGCGCTCGCTCGCAATCTTCCGGGCCCGCGTATGCGGTCAGCGCGATCGCGGGCACGCTGGCGCCGGGGTCGTGGAGGCGCCGCACCCGTCGAATGAGGTCGTAGCCGTCCACCTGCGGCATTCCGATATCGCTGACGAGGAGGTCAATCGGGTGCCTCGCAATCCACTCCAGCGCCGCTGCCGCCGAATCGACCACGGCTACGCTCGCCCCGGCGCTCTCGAGAATCCGGCCGATCAGCTCGCGCGCGTCAGGCTCGTCATCCACCGCCAGGATCCGCACCCCGGCCAGCGATACCGGGGCCGCGCCAGGCGGGCCATCCGTTCCTGCGCTGTGCAGCTGCCTGGGTGCCCTGTTTTCGTGGGCCTGAGCGGAGAGGGCAGGAAGCGTGACGACAAAGGTGGCCCCCTGCCCTTCGCCAGGGCTGCTGGCATGCACGCTGCCGCCATGCAGTTCCAGCAGGTGCCTGGCGATCGAGAGGCCCAGGCCGAGGCCCCCGTGGCGCCTCGTGGTCGAGGCGTCCTGCTGCCGGAAGCGCTGGAAGAGATCGGGGAAGAACTGCGGCGCGATGCCCGCTCCGGTGTCACTCACCGCGACCTCCAGCGTGGCACCCCGGCGGACAAGGCTCACGCGGACATGCCCGCCAGGCGGCGTGAACTTCACGGCGTTGCTGAGCAGATTCCAGAAGACCTGCTGGAGCCGCACGGGATCACCGGCTACCCGCCCGTTCGGCGCTTCGAGCGTCTGCTCGAGATGAATTCCCTTCGCGCTCGCGGCAGGCTCTATCGACTTGATGGCCGCCGTAACGACCGGCTCCAGATCCAGCGGACGCATTTCCAGCCGGATGTTCCCCGAAACGATCCGGCTCATATCGAGCAGATCGTCGATGAGTTGGGCCTGTGCCCGGGCATTGCGGTCGATGGTCTCGAGCGCGCCCGGAATTTCGGTCTGTGGAATCGCGCCGCGTCGGAGCAGCTGCGACCAGCCCAGGATGGCGTTCAGCGGTGTTCGCAGCTCGTGACTCAGCGTCGCCAGGAACTCGTCCTTCATCCGGATCACACGTTCAGCTTCGGCCCGCGCCGTCTGTTCCTTGGCGAGCAGGTCCTTCCGGCGATCCTCTGCTTCCCTGCGTTCCGTGACATCGAGATACGTGCCGAGGCACCGCACGGGAACGGGGCGATCGTCCATGCG
>JACCXG010000605.1 GCA_013697225.1 Acidobacteriota bacterium | reverse complement strand
GTCCGGCACTTCGCCGATCTCTTCAGCCGCGAGCACAACCGCCGCCCGCACCGGTTCACCCCGGGCGCGCTCGAATACATGCAGAAGGCGCGGTGGAAGGGCAATGTCCGTGAGTTGAAGAACACGGTCGAGCGCCTGCTGATCATGACGCCGGGAGACACGGTCGACGCCGACGACCTCAGGGACGTGGTGAGGCTTGAACCCAAGCCACAGGGGCCGGATAATGAGAAGAGCCCGGGAACACTGCGCGAGTTCAAGGAGTCGGCCGAGCGGGCGTTCCTGGTGGGGAAGCTGCGCGAGAACGGCTGGAACATCTCGCGGACCGCGGAAGTGATTGGCACGCCGCGCAGCAATCTGTACAAGAAGCTCGAGCAGTACGGGATTTCGCAGGAGGAGGACGGGTAGAATCGCCGCCGTAGCAGACCAGACGATCGTCCGCCTTCGCACCTCCGGTGCTACGGCGAGATAGAACCCACGGACGGCTTCCGTGCGGGCCTGCCTCGCCGTAGCACCGAAGGTGCGGAGGCGGGAGGAAAGTCCGAACTCCAAAGGGCAGTGCGCCGGGTAACGCCCGGTCGAGGCAACCCGAAGGAAAGTGGCACAGAAAATATACCGCCTGGCTGCGCGCGTAAGTGCGGAGCCGGGTAAGGGTGAAAAGGTGCGGTAAGAGCGCACCGCGCCCGTGGCAACACGGGTGGCAGGCAAAACCCCGCACGGAGCAAGGCCAAATAGGGGAGCGCGGGCTGCTGGCAACAGTGGTCCATCGGACGGCCCGTCCGAGGCTTCCGGGTAGGCTGCTTGATCCCGCCAGTAATGGCGGGGCTAGAGGAATGATCGTCACCAGCCACCGCCCGATCGCCGGGCGGCTGGCGGGAACAGAATTCGGCTTACGGTCCGCTGCGGCGGCACTCCAAAAGGGGAGAGCCTCGACGGCTCTCCCCTTACATTTTTCGTGGGCAGACAGGCCCGTCCGATGCTGGTAGGGTAATGGAATGGCTCATTATCTCGTCACCGGCGGCGCAGGATTCATCGGCTCTCACCTGACGGAAGAACTGGTCCGGCGTGGACACCGCGTGCGGGTCGCCGACTCTCTCATCACCGGCAAGCGCAGCAACCTGTCACATATCCCTGACGTGGAGTTCCTCGAAGGGGATCTGGCGGATCTCGAGTTCGCTCGGCGCGCCGTGGCCGGCTGCGAGTACGTGCTCCACCAGGCAGCGATTCCCTCGGTCCCCCGTTCAGTCAAGGATCCCATCTCGTCGAATCGGGCCAACGTCGACGCCACCCTCAATACGCTGGTGGCCTCACGCGATGCCGGTGTGAAGCGGCTTGTGTTCGCCGCCTCCTCTTCAGCTTACGGTGAGACCCCGACGCTGCCAAAGCACGAGGAGATGCCGACCCAGCCGCTCTCCCCCTACGCCCTCCAGAAGGTCATCGGTGAGCAGTATCTGCAGCTGTTCACCCGGCTGTATGGCCTCGAGACCGTCGCTATCCGGTACTTCAACGTGTTCGGGCCCCGGCAGGATCCGTCCTCTCCGTACTCCGGCGTCATCTCGGTGTTTGCGACGGCACTCCTCGAGAACCGCCCTCCGACGATCTACGGCGACGGCGAGCAGACGCGGGATTTCACGTACGTGGCGAACGTTGTCGATGGCGTCCTCCGCGCCTGCGAGGCGCCGGGCGCGGCGGGGCAAATCATCAACGTGGCCACGGGCGGACGCATTTCGCTGAACATGCTCTTCGAGGAGATGCGCAGGCTGGTGGGCGCAGACGTCCGGCCGGCCTATGAGGAGGCCCGCGCGGGAGATGTCCGCGATTCTCAGGCAGATATCACCAGGGCGCGAGAGCTGCTCGGCTACGTTCCGACGGTGAGTTTCGAGGAGGGCCTGAGGGATACCCTCAACTGGTACCGCACGGCCGACCTCGCGGCGCAGTGAGGGCCAGACGTGCTCATCGTGGCGGTGGGTGGCTCCCCGTGCGTCGCCGCGCCAGCACGATCCCGCCGAACCCCTGCGCCCCCTAGTACCGTGACCTCCCGCGGGCAACCGGCGGCGCTCGGGTGTGCAACCCGGGTTCGCCTGCGGAAATGTGCGATTGTCTGGTGTGCCCGGATCCTGAGTTCCCATAGGGCCGCTCCGGCGGCCGGGTGTCCCTTCCGAACCGGAGCTCTGTCCCGCGTAAGTCCTCCTCTTTTCATCACATCCGCCGACGACTGGTTTCCGCCTCCTTCGGCAGCAGCGTTGCCTCTACACGCCGCAGCCTCGTCGGGATGTGCTTCGTAAGGTGGCCCGACCCCCCAGCTTGCTGGACTCCCGGCGTGGCTATCCATCAACCACATTGCTCTGTGAAGGAGGAGAACACATGTCTCGATCTCTCATTGTCCCCCTGGCTCTCGTCGCGCTGCTGCTCGGTGGCAGCGTGACTGCGGCGGCGCAGACCGCGCCGGCGGCCGCAGCGACCGCCGCTCCTGCCAAGACCGCATCGGCCGGCGCGGTCGTCAATCTGAACACCGCCACGCCCACCCAGCTCGCCACGCTCCCTGGGATCGGCATCAAGACCGCCGAGCGGATCGTGGAGCACCGCGAGAAGAGCGGCGGGTTCAAGAAAGTCGAGGAGCTGATGAACGTCAAGGGCATCGGCGAGAAGAGCTTCCTCAAGCTGAAGGAGCTCGTGACGGTCGGGGACCCAAAGGCGGCGGCCAAACAGTAGGCGGCGGGGCGCCCGTTCCACGGGAGCGGGCGCCCACTCGGCGGCGATGCCGAGCGGAGACAGACGCGGGCGGCGGGGTTGGGCCGGGAAGCGGCCTGACAGATCGGCGCCTCATCCGAGGACGAGAGGTTCACATGCATTCCGTCTGGCACGCTTCACGAGGACTGGCCCGCGGGCAGGGGTTCACGCTGCTCGAACTCCTGCTCACGCTGGGCATTGCCACCACGATTATCGGTATGGCCGTTCCCCTGACGGCCGACGCACTCGACGAGATGCGCGGATCGATGGCAGCCAGATACGTTCAGAGTCGGATTCTTGACGCACGCATGGATGCCGTGAAGCGTTCCAGCCGGGTGGGCCTCCGCTTCGAATCTCAGGGTGACGACTTTCGATTCGCGGAGTACCTGGATGGGAATGCAAACGGGATCCGGTCGGCGGACATAGCCGACGGCACCGATCCGGAGCTCAGGCCACGGGAACGGCTCGCCGATCAGTTCGCCGGCGTCAGCTTTGGATTGCGTGCGAACGTTCCGGACGTTGACGGCACGCGATCCCCGACCCGGCAGGAAG
>JACCXG010000597.1 GCA_013697225.1 Acidobacteriota bacterium | reverse complement strand
CGGCGACGTTCTTCACCACCTGACCTCCCGCCTTCACGAGACGTCCATCGCAGGTGGCGAGATGAATGCCGATCACGAGGTCCCGCGGCGTCCCGAACCGGTGGCGCTGCGGTCCGCTGTCGTTCGTCGCGAGTGCCCCCCCGATCGTCCCGGCACCGAACGGCGGATCCAGGGGCAGCCACTGCCCTGACGCCGCGAGCGTGCGATTCAGGTCCGCCAGCGACACGCCGGCCTCGACCGTGGCGGTGAGATCCCCCTGCCGATGCGACAGGACACGCCGCATGTGGCGTGTCTCGAGAGACACGTCCACACGTGCCGGCGGCCTGCCCCACGACCTCGTCCCGTTCCCTCGAATGACGGTCCACAGGCGCCGCTCCGAGAGCCAGGCGAGCGCTGCCGCCACGGCCACGGGCGTACGCGGTGCCACGATCAGGCCGGGAAGGACCCCGTCGATCGCGTCCGTTTCAGGATCCGGCGAACGGACCTCGAGATCCGCGCCGGTCGCCAGCAGTTCCTCAGGCAGGGTCACTTGCAACTCCCATCCACGAACTCCCGAAGCGGAAGGAGTTGTCGCTCAGGGGTCGACAGCGGCGTTGAACGGGCGGAATCAGAGCTCAGGAACGAGCGGCGCTGCCGGTCAGGCTGCCCGGCGCAAGCCGGTCCCCCGTGCTCAGCAGGATCCGCAGCGTGCGACGGAGCGGTTCGGCGGCTCCCCACAGCAACTGGTCGCCCACCGTGAAGGCCGACAGGTACTCCCCGCCCATGGCCAGCTTTCGGAGCCTCCCGATGGGCACCTCCAGCGTGCCGGTCACGGCCGTGGGTGTGAGCCGGGCAAGCGTCGCCTCCCGCTCGTTTGGGACGACGCGCACCCACTCGTGGGCGGAAGCGATGATCTTCTCAATCTCGTCGAGTGGAATGTCGCGGCGCAGCTTGATAGTGAGCGCCTGGCTGTGACAACGCATCGCACCCACGCGGACGCAGATGCCCTCGACGGGAACAGCACCTGCAGGCTGCCCGAGAATTCTGTTCGTCTCGGCAGTGCCTTTCCATTCCTCACGGCTCTGGCCGTTCCCGAGATCCTTGTCGATCCAGGGCAGGACGCTGCCGGCAAGCGGGTGCCCGAACCGCGCGGCGGGAAAGTCGGGCGACCGAAGAGTGTCCGACACCACCCGATCGATGTCGAGGATTGCCGAATCAGGATCGGAGAGGAGCGAGGCGGCCGCCTGGTGCACGCGTTCCATCTGCAGCACCAGCTCGCGCATGTGCTGCGCCCCGGCACCGGATGCCGCCTGGTACGTCATTGCCGAGACCCACTCCACCAGCCCCTCCCGGAACAGCCCGGCGGCCGCCATCAACATCAGGCTGACGGTGCAATTGCCGCCGATGAAGTTCCGCACCCCGCGCCTCAGCGCGTCGTCCATGACGTGCCGATTCACCGGGTCCAGCACAATCACCGCATCGTTTTCCATCCGGAGCGAGGATGCCGCGTCGATCCAGTAGCCGGTCCAGCCCGCCTGACGCAGCTGCGGGTAGATTTCGGTGGTGTAGTCCCCACCCTGGCAGGAGATGAGAGCGTCCATTGCGGACAAGGCGGCAATGTCGCGGGCGTCCTTCAGGGTGGTGACCCGCTTGCCCACTTCTGGCCCTGATGTACCAGCCTGTGTGGTGGAGAAGAAGACCGGATCGATGTGGTCGAAGTCCCTTTCCTCGCGCATGCGCTGCACGAGCACGGATCCAACCATGCCGCGCCACCCGATGATCCCGACGTTCATGGCGCCAAGTGTACCATCACCATCGCTCGGCCATTCCCGCGCGCTCCACCGGATGCGCGCGATACGGCCCCGGCACTTCCCCGCACAGCCGGGGCGTCGGGAAGACCTTGCCGGGGTTGCACAACCCGTGCGGATCGAAGGCCGCACGCACTCGCTGCATCAGTGCCAGGTCGTCGTCGGTGAACATGCGTGGCATGTGGCAGGCCTTGTCGGCCCCCACCCCGTGCTCGCCGGTCAGCGAGCCGCCCGCCTCGATGCAGTAGGACAGGATCTCGGCAGCTACCGCTTCGGCCTTCTCCGCCTGCCCGGGAATCTTCTCGTCGTAGCAGATGAGCGGGTGCAGATTGCCGTCTCCGGCGTGGAACACGTTGCCAATCCGCAGCCCTGATTGCTCTTCGAGGGCGCGTATCCGGTTGAGCACTTCCGGCAGGCGGGTGCGGGGCACGACGCCGTCCTGCACGTAGTAGTTCGGCGAGACACGGCCCATCGCGGCGAAGGCCGCCTTGCGGCCGGTCCAGATCCTCGCGCGCTGCGCCTCGGTTGTGGCAATCTCAAGAGCGGTTGCGCCGTTGCGCCGGCAGATCTCCTCCACGAGTACGAACAGCGCCCGCACCTCTGCGGCCGGACCATCGAGCTCCACGATGAGCACCGTGTCGGCCGGCGGGAAGCCGGGGTGCACTGCCGCCTCGGCGGCGCGAATCGCGAGCGCGTCCATCATCTCGATGGCGGCCGGAATGACACCGGCGCCAATGATGTCCGAGACTGCCCCTCCCCCGGCATCGATGGTGTCGAAGGCCGCAAGCAGCGTCTGCACCGTTTCCGGCTTCCGCAGGATTCGGACGATGACCTTGGTCACGATGGCAAGCGTACCCTCGGACCCCACGATCAGCCCGAGCAGATCGGGTCCCGGCGAATCAGCAAGCGCACCGCCGAACTGCACCAGCTCGCCATCGGGAAGCACCGCTTCCAGGCCGAGCACGTGATGGACGGTAAAGCCGTACTTCAGGCAGTGCGCACCGCCGGAATTCTCCGCGACGTTGCCCCCGATGGAGCAGACCTGCTGGCTCGACGGATCGGGGGCGTAGTAGTAGCCATGCGGAGCCACCCGGCGGGTAATCTCGAGATTCGTGACGCCTGGCTCCACGGTGACGCACCGGTTTGGAATGTCGACGTCGAGCACGCGGTTCAGCCGTGCGAGTGAAATGACGATCCCGCCAGGCACTGGCAGCGCTCCACCGGAAAGTCCGGTCCCGTGCCCGCGGGGGACGAAGGGCACGTGTTCCCTGGCGCAGAGTCGAACGACTGCCTGGACCTCCTCGGCCGACGAGGGGAGCACGACGGCGGCCGGCACGACCCGCAGATGCGTCAAGGCGTCGCACTCGTAGGTCAACAGCTCCAGCGGCTCGGAGAACACATTGCCGGCGCCCACGATTCGACGGAGC
>JACCXG010000588.1 GCA_013697225.1 Acidobacteriota bacterium | reverse complement strand
TGTACTTTCCGCTCCAGGTGCCCGCGACTGCCTACCGCGGGCTCGATGGTCCGGTAGACGTGATTGGCGTCGCGAACGTGCTCGTCGTGCACGAGTCGATGTCCGACGAACTGGCGTACGACATCACGCGGCTCCTGTTCGAGAAGCGGGAGGAACTGGCGGCGATCCACCCCGAGGCGCGCAAGCTGTCGCTCGAGACGGCAACCGCGGGGTCGCCCGCCAGATTTCACCCGGGGGCCGAGCGCTTTTACCGCGAACACGGCGTGTGGAAGGACTAGGGCCGGCCGCTGAAGGGGCAGGCACTACCCGGCCGCTGCGAGGCTGGCAGCGGGGGCTGGGTTCCCTCCTGTCAGCATCGCTGGCGGGCTACGCGCTCTACTGGGTCCTCTTCATCGTCCAGCCGCAGATCTATCGCGTCAGCTTTCTGCTGATTGCGCTCGTCCTCACATTCCTGTACTTCCCCGCGCGGCGGCGGGATCTGCGGCGGCCGGAAGTCCGCCCGCTGGACTGGGCCCTGATTGCCGGAGCCGTGGCAGCGCTGTCGTGGCCGCTGGTGGACTTCGATCGTTTCGTGTATCGCGCGGCCGAACCGCAGTTATTGGACCTCGTGTTCGGCGGCGTGGCGATTCTTCTCGTCCTCGAAGCCACTCGCCGGACGGTGGGCTGGGTGCTGCCGATCACCGCCCTGGCATTCCTGGCCTATGCCTGGCTTGGACAGATCTTCGATTCGATCGGGCTTTCGCTCATTGCACATCGCGGGTACGGGCTGGATCGCCTGATCGGCACGCTCTACATCACTCTGGAGGGGCTGTTTGGCGTGCCGCTCGACGTTGCGGCGACCTACATCATCCTGTTCACCATCTACGGCGCCGTGCTCGAGGCGAGCGGTGCGGCCCGCTTCTTCATCGACTGGGCGCTGGCCGCGAGCGGACGCTCGGCCGCGGCCCCGGGGCGGTCCGTCACCCTGGCCGGATTCCTCCTCGGCACCGTTTCGGGGAGCGGTGTGGCGACCACCGTGATGCTCGGATCGGTGGCGTGGCCGCTGCTGCGCCGGGCCGGGTACGCGGCTGACACCGCGGGCGCCATGCTGTCTTCCGCCGGGATTGGCGCGCTGCTGTCTCCCCCGACGCTCGGGGCTGCTGCGTTCCTGATTGCCGAGTTCCTGCAGATCTCCTACCTGCAGGTGCTGGTCATGGCGACGGTTCCCACGGTCCTCTACTACCTGTCGATTTTCGTGATGATCGAGAGCGATGCCAGACGGGCAGCGCCGGTCGAGGGAAGCGGGGAGGGTGCCCCTGCGCGGCTGGGAGAGCTGACGCGGAAGTACTGGTATCACTTCACGTCGCTCATTGCGATTGCCGTCTTCATGATTGTGGGGATGTCCGCGTTCCGGGCTGTGTTCTGGGCCATGCTCCTGGCCGTCGGGCTTGGCTACCTCAGACCTGAGACGGCGCTCACGCCGAGGCGGCTGTTCAACGTCCTGGGCACGGGCGGCCGCGACGTGCTTGGCGTGGCGGCGACAACCGCCACTGCCGGGATCATCGTTGGTGTCGTGACGCTCACCGGCCTGGGGCTGAAGCTCGCCGGCGTTATCGTCGCGCTGTCGGGGGGCACGCTGTTCCTCACGGTGGCCTACTCGGCGATTGCCGTGTGGCTCCTGGGCCTCGCCGTGCCGGTGACCGCCTCCTACATCATCGCGGCGGTCATGATTGCACCAGCGCTCGTCACATCAGGTGTGCCGGACTACGCCGCGCACATGTTCATCTTCTACTACGCCGTTCTCTCGGAGGTGAGCCCCCCGACAGCGCTGTCGCCGTTTGCGGCAGCAGCCCTCACCGGGGGCAATCCCTTCAGAACGATGCTCCTGACCTGGAAATACACGCTGCCCGCCTTCGTGGTGCCGTTCGTGTTCACGTTGAGTGACGCCGGAGCCGGCCTGCTCCTTCGGGGCAGCCGTGTCGAGGGGGCAGTCGCGGCGGTCATGGCAGCGGCGGGCATCACGGCGATTGCCGCGGCCGTGGGGGGAGGTACCCGCAGGCGGTCCAGTGGCGTGGAGCGAGTCGCGCTGGGAACGGCCGGCGTGCTCATGCTCTTCATTACCGGCCCGCTGGCGCTGGCAGGAATGGGCCTGGTGATGGTCGTGCTCGTCCTTCACTTTGCAAGGCGTTCCGCCTCCCGAGGGGTTCGTACGGAATCCTGAATGTCCCCTGGACCGGTGAGGAGTTGTGCGACGCTTCATCGTCAGGGGTACCAGCCGGGGTGGCGCAAGGTGGTATCGTGACGCCGTGAGACATACGTCTGCGGTGCGTTTTCGCCCGGTGATTGCCGGGCTGCTGGTCGCCTGCGCGACGGCGCTCTCGGCACAGGGGCTCACCACCCCGGTCCAGCACTTCGGGTTCGCGATCGGCGACGATTACCAGCTCGCTACCTACACCCAGTTCGCCCAGTACTGGCACACGCTCGCAAAAGAGTCCGATCGCATGCGCGTGGTGGAGATCGGGAGCACCGCCGAGGGACGTCCGCAGCTGATGGCGATCATCACGTCACCGGCC
>JACCXG010000578.1 GCA_013697225.1 Acidobacteriota bacterium | reverse complement strand
CGCCGTAGTCGATGCCAATCGCGGTGCCGACAATGCGCTCGCCGGCAAGGGCCGCAAAACTGCCCCCCGGAGCGATTTGGAGGAGCATGCGCCAGTCCTCGGCGCGCTGATTCCACCCCGCCGTGGTGCTCAGCGCCAGGGCGCCGGCCAGATCGTCCGGGGTGAGGAGGCGGATGGCGATGTCGCTGCTGTTCTGCACGGGTTTCCGCGCCGAGATGATATCAGCGGCACAGAGGGGACGGAGGGCACGGAGAAGGGCACGTCACGGAGACACGGAGACACGGAGGAGCGCAGGCACGGAGGCACGCGGGCACGCAGGCACGCAGGCACAAGGCACGGACGAGGGCGCTCCGCTAGGGTTCCTCGTTCATTCGGCCGGCAACGCTGGCGACGGTGGCAATGAGCTCGGAGGGATCGACAGGCTTCGAGACATGGACGACGAAGCCGGCGCGCAGGGCGCGGGTGCGATCCTCGGAGCGCGCGAAGGCGGTCAGCGCGATCGCCGGCACGCGCCCCCCTTCGTGCTGTTCCAGCGCACGCACGCGCTTGAGCAGCTCGAAGCCGTCCGCCTCGGGCATGCCGATGTCGCTCACGAGCACGTTCGGCTTGTGGGCGGTCAGGAGCCGGAGGGCCTCGTCTGCCGAGGCGGCGGACTGGACATCGGCGCCGCTGTCTTCGAGCACCCGGCTGATCAGGATCCGCGCGTCTAACTGATCGTCAACGACGAGCACCCTGATGCCGGACAGTTCCCCTGCCAGGGCGGGCGCTTCACCGGCCGCGACGGATGGATGCGCTCTGTCCTCCGCCGCATCCGCCGGACGGTGAACCGCGTTGATCGGCAGCCGCACGGTGATCCTCGTGCCGAGCCCCTCGCCGGGGCTCTCAGCTGCGACCGTCCCGCCGTGCAGCTCGACAAGGCTCTTGACGATCGACAGCCCGAGCCCCAGGCCGCCGAAGTTGCGCGTCGTCGAGGCATCCCCCTGGCGGAACCGCTCGAACAGATGCGGGATGAAATCCGGGTCGATGCCAATCCCGGTGTCCGCAACGCTGATCTCGACGTGCGAGTCCAGACGCCGGAGGGCGACCTGCACCTTCCCCTCTTTCGGCGTGAACTTGATGGCGTTTGACAGCAGGTTCCACACGACCTGCTGCAGCCGGCTCGGATCGCCCGAGATCAGCCCGGCGAAGGGATCCAGGAATTTCTCGAGGCTGATCCCCTTTGCGTCAGCCGCGGGCCTCACCGTTTCGATTGCCGCATCGATGAACGGTACCGGCGAGATCGGCTGCACGTCGAGCCGGAGCTTCCCGGATGTGATTCGGCTCATGTCGAGCAGATCTTCGATGAGCTGCGTCTGAATGCGCGCGTTCCGCTCGATGGTGTCGAGCCCCTTCAGGAGGTCGGCTCGATCCTTCCCGCCGCTCCTCAGGAGGTGCGACCACCCGAGAATGGCGTTCAGCGGTGTGCGGAGCTCGTGCGAGAGCGTGGCAAGGAACTCGTCCTTCACGTTGCTCATCCGCTCCGCTTCGCTCCGGGCAACCCGCTCGTTCTCGAGCAGGACCTGGCGCTCCTCGGCCGCCTTCTGCGCCGCTTCGTACAGGCGGGCGTTGTCGATGGCGATGCCAGCCTGCGCGGCCACGCCAACGATCAGCCGCTCGGTCCGCTCCGTGAAGATCCCGACCTCCGGATGCCCGAAGAACAAGCCGCCGATCGGCTCACCAGACCGCGAGCGCACGGGAACCGCAAGAAAGCTGCGCACTGGCGGGTGCCCGGCGGGCATGCCGTAGTGCGGCGCCATCGTTCCATACCGCCGGTCCTTCAACACGTCGTCCGAGCGGATCGGCGCGGCCCCCCGGAACGTCGGCCCGAACAGCGCGGTGGCGCGTGGGTTCCCAAAGCCGTCAAAAGCCTCGCGCGGCGCACCCGAAAGGGTGTAGAGCAGCAGCGAATCACCGTTCACATCGGTCGTGTTGTAGAAGAACGCGCCCAAAGCCGCGCCGCTCAACTGGGTGGCGGCATCGGTCACCTTCTGGAGCAGCGCCTGGAGATCCAGCGTCGAGGCCACGATCCGCCCTGACTCGTCCAGCAGCTCGAGGATGCGGGTCTCTTCCCGTAGCGCCGCTTCGATTTCCTTGCGCCGCGTGATGTCTTCGATCACGCCAAGGAACTGCCGCGGCCTTCCTGCCGGGTCCCTGAGCAGGGTGACGGTTGTCAGGCTCCAGATCACGGACCCGTCCTTAC
>JACCXG010000571.1 GCA_013697225.1 Acidobacteriota bacterium | reverse complement strand
GCCGCGTTCATCATCACCGAGGGGCGGTACTTCGATGTATCGAGCAAGCTGATCGGTGGCTGGCGGCCGGCCGGGCTGCCCGCCGACTGGGTGCCCCCGGCCGTCATGATTCTGCTGGCGGTGGTGTTCCAGATCCTGATGACGCGCTTTCAGTGGGGCCGTGCCGTGTTCTCGATCGGGGGGAACGAGACGGCCGCGCTGTTCTCCGGCATCGCGGTCGGCAGGATCAAGGCATCGGTCTACATAATCAGCGGTCTGCTCGCCTCCGTCGCCGGCATCGTCCTCGCCGTCGTGCAGGGGCAGGGAAAGGCGGACCTGGCCACCGGCTACGAGCTGGATATCATTGCCTCTGCCGTCGTGGGGGGCGCCAGCCTTGCGGGGGGCCGCGGCTCCGTCCTCGGTGCGGTGCTGGGTACGTTGATTTTCGGCGTGCTGCGCAATGCGCTGCCGCAGATCCCCGGCGCTACTTTTTACGACCGGATGATCGTCGGGCTCGTCGTGATCGTCATCGTGGTGATGGATCAGCTGCTCTTGAAACGTGGCAAGTAGCCCGCGCTTTGGGGACGCCCCGCACGACTTGAAATCGAGATTGGATTGGCGTTGGGCGTAAAACGTGGGAGTTGGGCGTTGGGAGTTGGGCGTTGGGAGTTGGGCGAGAGGATGCACATGAAACGTCTTGCTGTTGTGTTGTGGATCGCGGCCGTGCTGGCTAATGGCTGCGGGGGAAGTTCGCCTGACGGCGGTGAACGAACGGACGGGACAAGCGCAAAGCTGCGGTTCGCCGTCATTCCGAAGTCGCTGGATCTGCCGGTGTTCAACTACGCCCGCGTGGGAGCCGAACGCGCGGCAGCCGAGCTCGGAGACGTCCAGGTGCTCTGGAATGCCCCCTCTTCGGCCGACCAGCTGCGACAGAAGGAGATCCTCGAATCCTTCATCACGCAGCGCGTGGACGGGATCGCGATCTCCGCGCTGAACGGAGACTTCCTGACAGAGACCATCAACCGCGCGATAGATGCGGGCATACCCGTGGTGACCTGGGACTCCGATGCGCCGAACTCCCGGCGTCACGCCTTCTACGGAGTGGACGATCTCGCCGCCGGCCGCATCCTGGGGGAAGAGGCAGCCCGGTTACTCGACGGCAAAGGAAAGGTAGCTGTCATTACGAGTGTGGGTGCGACCAATCTCGAACGGCGGCTCCAGGGGGTGAAAGAGTCGCTGGGCAAGCACCCTGGTATTCAGATCGTCGAGGTCTACGACATCAAGGAGGATCCGGTCCGCTGCGCCGAGATCATTGCTACTGGAAGCAACCGTCACCGCGATCTGGGGGCCTGGGTGGCGGTTGGCGGCTGGCCTGTCTTCACGCGGAACGCGCTCGACGGCCTTCCAGCCGGGGTGAAGTTCGTCTCTTTCGACACGATTCCTCCGGCCCCCGACCTCCTGAAAGAGGGCAAGGTCCAGGTGCTGCTCGGTCAGAAGTACTTCGGCTGGGGCAGCGAGTCAGTGAGGCTGCTGCACGGCATCAAGAACGGCCGCATGCCCGCCGAGACGATCATCAACTCGGGCGTGGACATCGTGACGCAGCAGAACGTCGACAAATACGTCGAGGAATGGAAGCGCCTGGAAGCGGGCACCTGAGCCGCCGCCGGGTCACACGAGGCTGAGCCGTCGCGCCAGGGTGAGCGCCTCGATCGCGGCGCCGCGGGCGCCGGCGGAGTCGCCGTTGGGCATGATATGGATCGGGATATCCACCTGCTCTTCGCGCTGCGGCGGCATCCCGGCGCGGATCTCCTGCACGAACCAGCGCTGAAACCCGGTGTCGGTCTCGATGGCTCCCCCGCCGACGATCAGCGCGTCGGGGTCGAAGGTGTTGACCATCTCGTCGAAGAACAACCCGAGCGCCCGCGCCTGGATGCGGAAGATCTCCCGGCACATCTCATCGCCACGCTCCGCCAGGCCGCGCACCTTCTTTGCGGCGTGTTGCTGATCCAGGCCCCGCAGTTCGTGATCCGGGTAGCGTGCCAGGAAGTACGGGAGCAGCGTACGACGTATCGCGGTAAGGGAGCAGAGAGACTCCAGATCGCCAGTCCTCCCGCAGTTGCAGCCGGGGACGATGCCCTCGATGCCCGGGATGCTGTGGTACGGGACGAGCACGTGACCCAGCTCGCCGCCGAAGCCGCTACGGCCCTTGACGACCGACCCGTCGACGATTACTCCCCCGCCAAGCCCTGTCCCGACGATGGCGGAGATCGAGGTGGCGGGAATCCCGCCGAAGATCGCGTAGTGTCCCCAGAGGGCGCCCGCATTGCCGTCGTTCAGGTAGGTGACCGGACGCCCCAGCTTGTGCTCGAGTGCGGCGCGGATGTCGAAGCCCGCCCAGTCGGCATGGACGAAGTTCGTTGATCCGCGGGCACTGAGCACGCCCGCGGCGCTGGCCGGTCCAGGAGTGTCGAGCCCGATGACGGCGACGCTGTCCAGCGCGATTCCAGCACGTGTCGCAGCCACGGCCAGGCCGTCGGCAATCTGCTGCAGGCAGACCACCGGCCCCTCCTGCGCCCTGGCGGGGTGTTCGCAGAGCCCCTCGATCAGCCACGCTCCGTCCGTGGTGAGGAACGTGTAGTTGACGGCGGTTCCGCCGAGATCGACGCCTGCTGTGACGCGCACGGGAAACCTCTTACCGAAACCTGGCCTGCAGCTTTTCCAGCTCGGCGCTTCCCGGGCAGAGCTGCTCGTGGGGCAACTGCGTGAGCGGCGTCGCCACGGTGTTGCACTGCTCGTGCACGTCGCTCGAATCGGGAGAGATATAGAGCAGGCCGGTGACCACCTCGCCGTGCTTCTGCCGTTCGCGGATGAAGGCGTACGCGCGGTCGCGATCTGTCGGATCGTACTGGTCGGCCACCTTGCGGAGCCTGACCCAGCTGCCGTCGTGGAGCAACACGCTGCGGACGGTGCCGGGATCGTACTCGGTGGTGATCGCCTGGGCGTGGGGCACGAAGTCCGCCTGCACGACCTCGACGTTGCGTTCACGCGTGTACGCGTAGCTCTTCGTCGACCCGTCGTGGTCGTTGAAGGTGACACACGGGGAGATCACGTCGATGAAGGCGAATCCCTGGTGCGACAGGCCGGCCTTGATCATCGGGACGAGCTGGGCCTTGTCGCCGGAGAAGCCGCGAGCCACGAAGGTGGCGCCGAGGGAGAGGGCGAGGAGGGCGCCGTCGATGGCCTCCATGGTGTTCGCCTCTCCCTTCTTGCTCGTCGAGCCAGGGTCGGCTGACGCCGAGAACTGTCCTTTCGTGAGCCCATACACACCGTTGTTCTCGAGCACGTACAGCACGTTGACGTTGCGGCGGATCGCGTGGCACAGGTGCCCCAGGCCGATCGACAGCGAATCGCCATCACCCGAGACACCGATGTAGATGATGTCGCGGTTGGCGGCGTTGGCGCCGGTGACGAGCGCCGGCATTCGCCCGTGGACGCCGTTGAAGCCGTGCGCCTCCCGGAGGAAGTAGGCCGGCGTCTTCGACGAACAGCCGATGCCGGAAAGCTTCGCCACTTTGTGCGGCGGAATGGACAGCTCCCAGAACGCCTGGATGATGGCGGCCGTGATGGAATCATGCCCGCAGCCGGCGCACAGGGTGGTCATGGCCCCTTCGTACTCCCGGCGGACGAGGCCGATCGCATTCTTCTGAAGTGCCGGATGGTGAACAGTGGGTTTGGAAATGTACGTCATGCTGCCTTCTCCAGCTTCGCCTTGACGCCTGAAATCACGTGGTGGGCGCTCATGGGAAAGCCGCCGTAGTACCGCACGGACTCCAGTTTTTCGGCGGCCGTGCCGGTCTCGAGCATCAGGAGGTTCCGCAGCTGGCCGTCACGATTCTGCTCCACGACGAAGCTGGCCTCGTGAGCTTCGAGGAACCGGGCAACCTCTTCGCCGAAGGGAAAGCCGCGCACGCGCATGTAATCGATTGCCATCCCCTCGGCCGCCAGGATATCGAGCGCCTCCACGCAGGCGGCATGGCAGCCGCCTACCGTCACGAGTCCCAGCCGGGCCCCGGGCATCGTCTGGAGGATCGGAGCCGGTACGGCACGCGCGGCCCGCTGGATCTTGCGGTCGATCCGATCGACTACCTCGACGTATTCGTCGCCGTCCTCCGTGTACCCCCCGAACCGGTTGTGCCCGGAGCCCCGCGTGAAGAAGGCCCCCTTCGGGTGCACACCGGGAAGCGTCCGCGCGGTGATCCCGTCGCCGTCGGTGTCGAGATAACGCGAGAAGGTCCTGACCTCGTCGAGCTGCTCGGCAGACAGGACCTTTCCGCGATCCGGCCGGTAGCTGTCGTCCCATGAAAGCTTCGGAATCATCCAGTCGTTCATCCCGATGTCGAGATCGGTCAGGACGAACACGGGCGTCTGGAAGCGCTCGGCAAGGTCGAACGCGGCAGCCGCGAACTCGAAGGCCTCGCGGGGGTCGGCCGGGTACAGGCAGATGTGCCGGGTGTCTCCATGCGAGGCGTACGCGCACATCATCAGGTCCCCCTGCTGGGTGCGGGTCGGCATCCCCGTGGAGGGCCCTGTGCGCTGCACGTCGAAGAGCACGGCTGGAACCTCGGCGTAGTACGCGAGCCCGAGGAACTCGTTCATCAGGGAGATGCCGGGCCCGGAGGTCGGGGTGAACGCACGGGCGCCAGCCCAGGATGCCCCGATGACCATGCCGATGGCGGCAATCTCGTCTTCCGCCTGGAGGATGGCGTAGCGGTTCCGGTTCGTCTCCGGCTCCTGCCGATACTTCTGGCAGAACCCCTTGAACGCCTCCATCAACGATGTTGCCGGCGTAATCGGGTACCACGCGCCGACGGTCGCTCCGGCATAGAGGCACCCGAGCGCGGCCGCGGTATTCCCGTCAATCAGGATGGCGTCCGCCGTCTTTTCGAGAGGGGCCAGCCGGATCGCCAGCGGGCAATCGAAGTTCGCCGTCGCGTAGTCGTAGCCGATGTCCACGGCCTGCTGGTTGGACTCCATAAGGGCGGGCTTGCGGCCGTACTTCTCCTTCAACAGCGCCCGAACGATGCCGCTGTCGATCTGCAGCAGCGCTGCCAGCGCTCCCGCGTACGCAATGTTCTTCATCAGGATCCGCTCGCGCATCCCGGTGAACCGGGCATTGCACATCTCGGCGAGCGGGATCCCGATGTAGGTGAGATCCTGGCGAATCAACGTGGCGTCGAGCGGCCAGGAGGAGTCGTACATCAGCCAGCCGCCGGACCGCACTTCAGCCACGTCCTTGACGTACGTCGCCGGGTTGAGCGCGACCATCAAGTCGAATTCGGGAATCCGTGCCGTGTAGCCCTTTTGGCTCACCCGAATCTCGTACCAGGTCGGAAGTCCCTGGATGTTCGACGGGAAGACGTTCTTGCCGGTGACAGGGATCCCCATCCGGAAGATCGCCTGCATGATGAGGCCGTTGGCCGACGCCGAGCCGGTCCCGTTGGCCGTAGCGATCTTGAATGCGAAGTCGTTGGTCCGAGGCATATGCAAATTGACTTGTCTTCCGGTTCCTGCCCTCAGCCGTCCTGCTGCACCCTGCCGCCTGACGCTCCCCCCGCGTGCTCCGCGCGCACCCTCACCTGCGTCGGCTCGTGCGGAAGCGGAAAGCGGGAGTCGGCTCAGGCGAGCGGCGGGTTCACACTGCCATCAGCGGAATCACGGTCGCCCCGGCGTACGGGATCTGCACCGCGAACTTCCGCATGTCCCAGGCATAGGTGGGGCACCGCTCGGCGCACAGTCCGCAGTGCAGGCACACGTTCTCGTCCTTTACCATCACCCGCTGCGTCTGCTTCAGCGGCCCTGACGCGAACATCGGCTGCTCGAGGTTCAATGCCGGCGCCAGGAAGCGCTCGCGGAGGTCCGTCTCCGGCGCGTTCGGGGTCATGGTGAGGCAGTCCACCGGGCAGATGTCGACGCAGGCATCGCATTCGATACACAACGAGTCGGTGAAGTGCGTCTGCACGTCGCAGTTCAGGCAGCGTTCAACCTCCGCCTGGGTCTGCTCAGCCGTGAAACCCTCTTCCACCTCTGTCGTCATGTTCTGGAAGCGGACGCCGAGGTCGACGTGCTTCATCTTCTGCCGGGGGGCATGGTCGTAGTCGTTGCTGTACGCCCACTGGTGCAGCCCCATCTTGGTGCTCGTCAGCGCCATGCCCTGCGGTGGACGTTCCGTCACCGGAACGCCCTGGCAGTAGTGGTGGATAGAGATCGCTGCCTGGTGGCCATGCTCCACGGCCCAGATGATGTTGGCTGGTCCGAACGCCGCGTCCCCTCCGAAGAACACCCCTGGCCGGGTGGACATGAACGTCGTCTTGTCCACCACCGGCATGTCCCACTTCCCGAACTCGAGACCGATGTTCCGCTCCACGAACGGAAAGGCATTGTCCTGCCCGATGGCGAGAATGACCGTGTCGCACGGGAGGATCTCGCGGCCGATGACTTCCTGCTTGAGTCCCGATTCCGTCTCCACGGAGCTGAACCTGTCGAACTCCATCCCTGTGAGCGTGCCGTTCTCGACGATGAAGCGCACCGGCTGGAGGTTCTCGATGATGTCCACACCCTCTTCTTCGGCGTCCTCGAGCTCCCACGGTGACGCTTTGAAGTATTTCCGGGTCTTGCGGGCAATCACCTTCACGTCGGTGGCGCCAAGCCGCTTGGAGGAGCGGCAGCAATCCATCGCCGTGTTCCCCACGCCGATGATGAGCACGCGCTTGCCCACCGAGGCCACATGGCCGAAATGAATGGACTCCAGCCAATCGATGCCGATGAAAATCTGGTCGGTCTCGTGCCGGCCGGGGATCTCGAGTTCCTTGCCCTTCGGTGCGCCGCTGCCCACGAAGACCGCGTCGTATTCCGCTGTCTCGAGCAGCGCCCCAAGGCTGTTCACCGGGGAGTTATAGCGGACATCCACCCCCATGTCGGTGATGTACCCGATCTCCTCATCGAGTACCTGCTCGGGGAGCCGGAACGCGGGAATGTTGATCCGCATCAGGCCCCCAGGCCGCGGCAGCTTTTCGAAGATGGTGACCTCGTAGCCAAGCGGCATCAGGTCGTTCGCCACGGTCAGCGATGCGGGACCCGCGCCAATCAGCGCCACCTTCTTGCCGTTCTTCACCGCCGCCGCCTTCGGCAGCAGCTGGCTGACGTCCCCCCGGTGATCGGCAGCTACCCGCTTCAGCCGGCAGATGGCGACAGGCTTGCCGTCCACCCGCCCGCGGCGGCACGCCGGCTCGCACGGGCGATCGCACGTTCGCCCGAGGATCCCCGGGAACACGTTCGACTCCCGGTTCACCATGTAGGCCTCGGTGTACCGTCCCTGCGCGATCAGCCGGATGTACTCCGGCACATTGGTGTGAGCGGGACACGCCCACTGACAGTCCACGACCTGGTGGTAATACGCGGGATCCCCGACGTTCGTTGGATGCATGCGAAGGAAGATTATAGGCCATTGACCCCCTTCGCCGCGCGTGATAGAAGCGGCGGACATGCCCAATCGGCTCCATCTCATCCTCGCGCTCATCCCGTTGGCCGGCCTTCTTGCCGTCGCCCAGGCGCCGCCGCCGCAGACCGCAACGCCTGCTCAGCCGCCCAACGCTCCTCCTGCCGGCGCACAGGCACCGGGCGGAAGGGGAGGCACCCTGTCCTCCACGACGAATGAAGGAGCCGACTTCTCCCCCAAACCGCCAATCACCGCCCGGACGCCGGAGGAGCAGGCGAAGAGCTTCATTCTGCCGCCGGGCTATCGCATGGAGCTGGTGCTGGCCGAGCCCGACGTCGTCAGCCCTGCCGTCATCCGGTTCGATGGGAACGGCCGGATGTATGTGGCTGAATTCATCACCTACATGCGTGATGCGGACGGCAACCATCAGCACACGCCGGAAAGCCGGATCACACGGTTCGAAAGCACGAAAGGGGACGGCGTCTACGACAAGCGGACGGTCTTCGTCGACAAGCTGGTGCTGCCCCGCACCATCGTCCCGCTCGACGGGAACAGCATCCTCACCAACGAGACCGCCTCAGACGACGTCGTGAAGTACACGGACACGGACGGCGACGGCGTGGCCGACCGCCGGGAGCACTTCTATGCGGGCGTCGGGCTGGGGCGCGACGGGAATCTCGAACACGAACAGGCAGGGTTCGTCTGGGGCCTCGACAACTGGATCTACACGACCTACAACGCCTTCAGGTTCAGGTGGACGCCAACCGGCATCCTCAAGGAGCCCACCGGCCCCAACAGCGGGTCCTGGGGCGTCACGATGGACGACGACGGGAAGATCTGGTTCATCGATGCCGGTGGTGAGCGCGGCCCGATGAATTTCCAGGTGCCGATTCACTACGGCGCCTTCACGGTGCCGGATCAGTATGAACCCGGCTTCCATACCGTCTGGCCGGAAGCGGGCGTGGCGGACATGCAGGGGGGCATGATACGCGTGCGGATGCCAGTCGGGCGGCTCAATCACCTTACCGCCGCCTCCGGCTCGGTCATCGTCCGTGGCGATCGGCTGCCGGAGGAGCTCTCGGGAGATCTGCTGATCACCGAACCGGTAGGGCGGCTGATCCGCCGCGCAAAGGTCGTCAAGGAGGAGGGGCTGACGCAGCTCCGGAATGCCTACCCCGGTTCGGAGTTCATCCTGAGCACGGATCCGCTCTTCCGGCCGATCAACATGGAAACCGCGCCGGATGGTTCGATCTACATCGCGGACATGTATCACGGCATCATCCAGGAATCGAACTGGACGCGGCGTGGATCGTATCTGCGTCGCAAGATTGAGCAGTATGAGCTCGACAAGGTCATCAGTCATGGCCGGGTCTGGCGGCTGCGATTCGACGGGATGCCCGGGGTTCCGGCCACGCCCGCAGGCCCGGCGGCGCAAGCCACACCCGAGATACCCGCCCTCCCCGCCCTGCCGCTCGACCTCACGAGGCCTCGCATGCTGGAGGAGACCCCTGCACAGCTGGTCGCGCACCTGAGCCACCGGAACGGCTGGTGGCGCGACATGGCGCAGCGGCTGCTCGTGCTCCGTCAGGACACGTCCGTGGCTCCGGCACTTCGCCGCCTGGCGGCAGGGTCCGACAACCTGCTGGCGCGCTTCCACGCCATCTGGACGCTGGAAGGTCTCGGAGCACTCGACGCGGCGCTCGTCCGGGAGGCGATGAAGGACACCAACCCGCGCATGCGTGTGCAGGCGATCCGCGCGAGCGAATCCCTGTTCAAGACGGGGGCGTCGGGATTTGCGGAGGACTATGCGGCTCTCGCCCGCGATCCGGACCCGGACGTGGCCCTGCAGGCGCTGCTGACGGCA
>JACCXG010000558.1 GCA_013697225.1 Acidobacteriota bacterium | reverse complement strand
GGAGTTCCCGATCCATGGGGTGCAGTTCCACCCCGAGTCTGTGCTGACCGGCGAGGGCAAGCGGCTCCTGCGGAATTTCCTGGATCTCTAGACCGATGTTTCCCTCACTGCTCGAGAAACTGCAACGGCGTCAGGACCTCACGGCTGACGAGGCGGCCCTGGCCATGGCCGAAATCATGGAGGGACGTGCGCAGCCGTCCCAGATCGCTGCGCTGTTGATTGGCCTCGCCATGAAAGGGGAGCGCCCTGCGGAAGTCGTCGGCCTGGCCCGGACGATGCGGGAGCGGGCGACGAAGCTGTCGCGAACCTACGCACCGGTGTTCGACACGTGCGGGACGGGTGGAGACCGGGCGCATACGTTCAACGTCTCGACCGTTGCCGCGCTGGTCCTGGCGGCGTGCGGTGTGCGTGTGGCCAAGCACGGCAACCGTTCGGTGTCGAGCCGCTGCGGGAGCGCCGACCTGTTCGAGGCGCTGGGGGTCAACGTGGCCGCGGAGCCGGCCGTCGTCGAGCGCTGCCTCGACGAGGCGGGGATCGCATTTTTCTTCGCGCCGACGTTCCACCCGTCCATGCGGCATGCGGCGCCGACGCGCCGGGAGCTCGGAGTCCGCACGGCGTTCAACCTTCTGGGCCCGCTGACCAACCCCGCTGGAGCATCACGGCAGGTTGTCGGAGTTCCTCGTCCCGAGCTGACCGAGCTCGTGGCCCGATCTCTGGCCCTGCTCGGATCCGAACGTGCGTGGGTCGTGCACGGCGCTGACGGGCTCGACGAAGTCTCGACAACGGGCTACACGAAGGTGTCGGAATGCCGCGACGGGCAGGTGAACACCTTTTACCTGCACCCCGGCGACGTCGGCATTCCGAAGGCACAGCCGGACGCGCTTCGCGGGGGGGATGCGCCGGAGAACGCCGCCATCGCGCGCGCGGTGCTCAACGGCGAACCGGGAGCGGCGCGCGACATCGTCCTGCTCAACACGGCGGCCGCCCTGCTCGTTGCCGGGCGTGTCGCCGATGTGAAGGAGGGGGTGAGGCTCGGCGCCGAGGCGATAGACAGCGGGCGCGCCTCGTCCGTGCTGGAAACCCTGCTCCGGGTGTCGAACACGCCTGCTGAGACACGCTGATGGTCCTCCCACAGACACCCGACCTGCTCGATGCGATCGTCGCGGCTACGCGGAAGACGGTGGACGTTCGCGCCACAGCCGTTCCCGCCGATGCCCTGCGCGCCTCCGTCAGGCGGCACCCGGAAGGCGCAGCGTTCGCACGTCGTCTGCGCGAGGGTGAGGCGCCGCGGGTGATTGCCGAGTGCAAGCGTCGGTCCCCCTCGCGCGGGATCCTGCGGGCCGACTACGATCCGGCTGCGCACGCACGGGCGTACGAGTCGGCCGGCGCGGCGGCGATCTCAGTCCTCACCGAAGGGACATTCTTTGACGGCTCGGGCGAACACTTGCGACAGGTCAGGGCCGCGGTGCAGATCCCGGTGCTGCGCAAGGATTTCATCGTGACGGAGTACCAGCTCATTGAAGCAGCGGCGCTCGGCGCTGATGCCGTGCTGCTGATCGTTGCGGCGCTGGAGGATCAGGAGTTGCGGAAGCTGCTGGATGAGGCTGCCGCCCTCGGCCTGGCGTGCCTCGTCGAGGTGCACGACGCCGAAGAAACCCGGCGCGCGCTGGACGCTGGAGCGCGCCTGATCGGTGTGAACAGCCGGAATCTGCGCACCCTTGCGGTCGACATGCACGTACTCGACACCCTGGCCGGGTTGATGCCCGAGGATGTCACCGCGGTAGCGGAGAGCGGGATCCGTAGGCGCGAGGACATCGACAGGCTGACCGCCCTCGGATACCGGGCTTTCCTCGTTGGCGAGCGACTGATCACGCAGCCCGACCCTGGTGAGGCGCTCGCAGCTCTGCGCGGCGTAGACGGCGGCGCGGCGCCGAGCGAGCGCGAGCGGGGGTGGGGCCCCGCGAGCACCAAGAAATGACCTCCACCTCCCTCTCTCCCCCTCGCGTCAAGGTCTGCGGGATCACCCGCGCGGAAGATGCGGCCCTGGCCGTCGAATTAGGGGCGATCGCGCTGGGATTCATCTTCTGGCCGCACAGCCCCCGCGCCGTGTCCGCGGCGCAAGTGGGGGAGATCGCCCGCGGGCTCCCGCCGTTCGTGTCACTCGTGGGGGTGTTCGTGAATCAGCCGGTGGACGAGGTGCTGGCCACGGCGCGGGCGGCCGGTCTCACGGGCATCCAGCTGCACGGCGATGAGGATGCGGCTGCGTACGCGGCCGAGGGGCTGCGCCTGGTAAAGGCGGTGCCTGTTCCGGAGGCGTTTACGGCGGACGCGCTGACGGCAATCCCTTCGGATGTCACCGTGCTGCTGGATGCGCACGATCCCGTGCGCCGTGGGGGGACCGGCCGGACGATCGACTGGACGCGTGCCGCGGAGGCGGCGCGGCTGCGGCCGATCATCCTGTCGGGCGGGCTGACGCCCGAGAACATACGGACGGCAGTGCGGACGGTGCGGCCGTATGCGGTGGATGTGTCCTCGGGCGTCGAGTCGGCACCGGGGGTAAAAGACGAATCCAGGCTGCGCTCGCTCTTCGCGGCGCTTCGGTCAGAATCGGTGGAACACGCATGATTCCTGATTTCGGACACAGGGACCCCGATGCCCGCGGCTACTACGGCGCGTTCGGCGGACGGTTCGTTCCCGAGACGCTCGTGGCGCCCGTGGCAGAGCTCGAGCGCGCCTACATGGACGCACGGATGGATCCGGCCTTCCGGCAGGAGTACGCGGACCTGCTGCGGAACTATGTGGGACGTCCGACGCCGTTGTACGAGGCACGCCGGCTGAGCGCCTCGGCCGGTGGGCCCCGCATCTTCCTCAAGCGGGAGGACCTGGCCCACACGGGCGCGCACAAGATCAACAACGCGCTCGGCCAGGCGTTGCTTGCGCGCCGCATGGGGAAGCGGCGCGTCATCGCGGAGACGGGGGCAGGGCAGCACGGGGTGGCCACGGCCACCGTCTGCGCGCTCCTGGACCTCGCGTGCGAGGTCTACATGGGCGCCGAGGACATGGAGCGTCAGTCGTTGAACGTCTTCAGAATGCAGTTGCTTGGCGCCACAGTCCGGCGAGTCGATGCCGGAGCGCGGACGCTGAAGGACGCCATCAACGAGGCCATGCGCGATTGGGTGACGAACGTCGCCGACAGTTACTACCTGCTCGGCTCGGTGCTCGGGCCGCACCCCTATCCGCTGATGGTCCGGGAGTTCCAGTCCGTCATCGGCCGCGAAGCGCGTGCGCAGCTGCTCGAGGCGACCGGCGCCCTCCCCGCCTCGATCGTCGCGTGCGTCGGGGGCGGCAGCAACGCGATGGGCATATTCGATGCGTTCGTCAAGGATCCGGGCGTCCGGCTGATCGGCGTCGAAGCCGGGGGGCATGGCATCTCGCCCGGCCGGCATGCCGCACGATTTGCCGGCGGCAGCATGGGCGTTCTTCAGGGCACGCGCAGTTACGTGCTGCAGGACGCTGATGGAAACATCGAGCTGACCCACTCGATCTCGGCGGGGCTCGACTATGCCGCCGTGGGTCCCGAACATGCGTGGCTCCACGACTCCGGGCGTGCGGAGTACGCGTGGGTGGGCGACGACGATGCGCTGGAGGCGTTTCAGAGGCTGGGGCGTGAAGAGGGGATCATCCCGGCGCTCGAGTCCTCCCATGCGATTGCGCACGCCTGCCGGATCGCCCCGGGCATGCCGTGCGACAGCGTGCTCCTCGTGAACCTCTCCGGGCGGGGGGACAAGGATGTCCTGAGCGTGCAAAAGGCGCTGGACCTGCGGAAAGGCGGCCAGGGGTGACATCGCGGCTCGGGGGAACATTCGGGCGCCTGCGCACGGCCGGCCGTGGGGGTCTCGTGGCCTTCGTCACAGCTGGCGATCCCGACGCGGAGCGCTCCGCGGCAGTGCTGGATGCGGTAGCCAGGGGCGGGGCGGACGTGATCGAGGTGGGCGTGCCGTTCTCGGATCCGCTGGCAGACGGCCCGGTCATCCAGCGCGCGAGCGAACGTGCCCTGGCCGCCGGCATGACGCTCAGGGGAGCGCTGGCGCTCGTTCGGGACTTCAGAAAATCGCACGAGACACCGGTCGTGCTCTTCACGTACGCCAATCCCGTCGTCCGGATGGACCCTGAGGTCTTCGCATCCGAGGCCCGGGACGCTGGTGTGGACGGCGTGCTGATCCTGGACTATCCGGTAGAGGAGGCCGAGCCGTTGCGTGCACCCATGGTCGCCGCGGGGCTGGATCCCGTCTTTCTGATCAGCCCGACGACAACGGAGGAGCGGATCAGCCGATCGGGCGAGCTCGGGCGTGGCTTTCTGTATGTGATTTCACGCCTGGGGGTCACCGGCACGCGTGACGCCCTGGCGAGCGACCTCGAGCCGCTGATAGCGCGCATCAGGGCGCACGCCGTACTGCCGGTGGCCGTAGGGTTCGGCATCTCACGGCCGGAGCATGTGGCCCAGGCCTGCCGTTTCGCCGACGCCGCGGTTGTCGGCAGCGCGCTGGTCCAGGAGATAGCGAAGCATGCGGATGATTCGGATCTGACGGGTCGGGTGACAGGCTATGTGGAATGGCTGAAGAGCGCGCTCTAAAGCGGGGACCGGACGGGCCAGACCCGCGCCACCAGGTGGATGAACTGCGCCGGCGCATCGACGAGATTGATGAGTCGCTCGTCAGGCTGCTGAGTGCGCGCGCCGCCTGTGCCCTCGAGGTCGGGCGGGTCAAGAAACTGCTCGGCCTGGAGATCTACCAGCCGTCGCGCGAGGCTGACGTACTTTCACACGTTCAGCGCGTCAATCCGGGTCCGCTGAACGACGCCTCGATTAAGCGGCTGTTCGAGCGAATCATCGACGAGGCGCGGCGGCTCGAAAGGGAAGCCGAGGTCGAGAACACCGGCGACGAACGTACACGCGAGGGGTAGCGGAGAAGTCATGGTTGTTGTAATGCAGGAACGCGCCACCGACGAGCAGGTGCAGCAGGTGATTGCGCAGTTGACGCAGATGGGGTTCGACGTGCACCGGTCGACCGGGGCGCTGCGGACCGTGCTGGGCGCCGTGGGCGGTAACCGCCAGTTCGACACCCGGCTCCTGGAGGTGTTCGAAGGGGTCCAGGAAGTCGTGCGGATCACGGAGCCGTACAAGCTCGCGGGGCGCACCTTCAAGCCGGAGAACACGGTCGTCAGCGTCGGTGACGTCCGCATCGGCGGCGACGAGGTGATCGTCATGGCCGGCCCCTGTTCCGCCGAGAGCGAGGAACAGGTCGAGGCCTCCGCGGCAGCCGTGAGGCGGGCCGGCGCCAAGGTGCTGCGCGGCGGCGCCTTCAAGCCCCGAAGCTCCCCGTACAGCTTTCAAGGGATGGGGGAGGAAGGGCTGCGGCTGCTCAAGTCCGCCGCGGATCGGCACAACCTCAAGCTGGTCTCCGAGGTCATGGACCTCAGTCAGATCGAGCTCATTTCGAAGTATGCCGACATCCTCCAGGTGGGTGCGCGCAACATGCAGAACTTCACCCTGCTGCGTGAACTGGGCCGCAGCCGGACGCCGATTCTGCTCAAACGGGGCATTTCGGCCACCATCGAGGAGTGGCTGCTCTCGGCCGAATACATCCTGGCGGGCGGCAACATGAACGTGGTGCTCTGCGAGCGCGGCATCCGCACCTTCGAGAGCTACACGCGCAACACGCTCGACATCTCCGCGATTCCGGTGATTCACAAGCTGAGCCACCTCCCCATTGTCGCGGACCCCAGCCACGGCTCCGGCCGTCGCGACATGGTTCCATCGATGGCGCGGGCGGCGGTGGCCGCGGGAGCGGACGGGCTCATCATCGAAGTGCACACCGATCCGGACCACGCCCTCAGCGACGGAGCCCAGTCGCTCTATCCGAACCAGTTCGACGGGCTGATGGCGGAGTTGCGGATCATCGCCCCAGCCATCGGCCGCGCGATCTGCCTGGAGCCGGTGACCAGGCGCGGCTGGGGCGTGTGAGCGGCCCCCCGTTCCGACGGGTGGCGATCTACGGGCTGGGGCTGATCGGGGGGTCCATCGGGCTGGCGCTGAAAGCGCGATGGCCCGGCGTGCAGGTGATGGCAATCGATCGCCCGCACGTCGTGGACTCGGCGATCCGGATGCGGGTCGCCGACGCAGGCGGCGACACCCTGAGCGTTGCCTCCGATGCCGACCTGGTCGTTCTTGCGGCGCCTGTGCTTCAGAACGTGGCTGCTCTCGCCCGGCTGGCCGGGGATCTTCACGGGAGGGTGGTCGTCACCGATGTCAGCAGCACGAAGCGCACGGTCACGGAAGCGGCGGCGGGGCTGCCGGAGCGGATCGCGTTCGTGGGAGGGCACCCGCTGTCGGGAGCTGCTGTCAGCGGGATCGAGGCGGCCCGTCCGGACCTCTTCGCGGACCGGCCCTGGATCCTGACCGGAACCGAACGCGTCCCTTCCGCCGCTGTCGAGGCGCTGACCGACTTCGTCCTGGGGATGCGGGCTATTCCGAGGCTGATGGACGCGGTGGAGCACGACCGGGTGCTGGCCTACGTCAGTCATCTCCCGCAACTGAGTGTCAGCGCGCTGATGCACGTGGTCGGGCTCGGCGCGGGTGAGGAGGGGCTCGCGCTTGCCGGGCGCGGCCTTCGGGACACGACCCGGCTGGCGACGAGCCCCGCGGCGACCTGGCGCGACATCGTGGCCACCAACGGCGACAACATCGCGTCCGCTCTCGACGAGCTCATTGCCGCCCTCCAACACATCAAAGCCGCGGCCGCCGCAGCTCCCGCGGACATCGACGACCTGTTCGTCTCCGCGGCCCGCTGGAAGGGTGTGCTCGAACACCGCTGATGTCCGAGCGTGCGCTCCGCACCTTTCTGGAGCTGCGCGACCCGTCCGCCGCGCCATATAATCCGGAAGGTGAGCGCGCCCCTCTGGACGCCGTCCCCCGAGCGTATCGCCGCCTCGAACATGACGGCGTTCATGCGCCGGTTCGGTGCGGCCTGCGGGGTGAACCTTTCGACGTACCGCGACCTCTACGCACTCTCCGTGGAACGCCCCGAGGCGTTCTGGAAGACGGTCTGGGATTTCACCGGCATCCGCGGCCAGCCGGGAGAGCGCGTCGTGGAGGGCATCGACCGGATGCCCGGCGCACGCTTCTTCCCGGATGCCCGGCTCAACTTCGCCGAGAACCTCCTCGACCGAATGGACGACGGCCCGGCTATCGTCTTCGTGGGGGAGCACGGGGAGCGCCGGGCGATGAGCACCGCGGAACTGCACCGCGAGGTGGCGCGCTTCGCGGACGCACTCCGCCAGATCGGAGTCGGGGCGGGAGACCGTGTGGCGGGCTTCCTGCCCAACATTCCCGAGGCAGTCGTCGCCGCGCTCGGCGCTGCCGCAATCGGCGCGGTCTGGTCCTCGTGCTCGCCGGATTTCGGCGTGCAGGGGATCGTCGATCGCTTCGGCCAGATCGAGCCACGCGTCCTCGTCTCTGCCGACGGCTACTTCTACGGCGGCAGGACGCACGACAGCCTCGGCAAGCTGGCCGACGTGCTGCGCGCGCTGCCCACCGTGGGGCGTGCAGTGGTCGTCCCCTTCGTTTCCAAAGAGCCCGATCTCGCCCGCATCCGGGACGCCAGCCCGTGGGCTGAATTTCTCGGAGATGCCGCACCGGAGCTGCGATTCGAGCAGTTCCCCTTCGATCACCCGCTCTACATCCTCTATTCCTCCGGCACGACAGGGGTCCCGAAGTGCATCGTTCATGGCGCCGGGGGCACACTGACCCAGCATCTGAAGGAACACCAGCTGCACTGTGACGTGAAAGCCGGCGATCGGGTGTTCTACTTCACGACGTGCGGCTGGATGATGTGGAACTGGCTCGTCTCGGCACTCGCCTCCGGGGGGACCATTCTGCTGTACGACGGATCGCCCGTCCATTCGGATGGACGGGTGCTGTTCGATTTGGCGGATGCTGAAGGAATGACCCTGTTCGGGACCTCGGCCAAGTACATCGATGCGGTGCACAAGGCCGGACTCGTGCCGATGAACACGCATCACCTCGACAGCGTACGCACCATCACATCAACGGGATCGCCTCTGGCGCCGGAGAGCTTCGACTTCGTCTACTCGGGCATCAAAGAGGACGTTCATCTTGCCTCGATCTCCGGAGGCACCGACATCATCAGCTGCTTCGTGCTTGGAGACCCCACAGGTCCCGTGTGGCGCGGCGAGATCCAGGCACGCGGCCTGGGCATGAAGGTGGATGTCTTCGACGAGGATGCGCATCCGGTGCGACGGGAGAAAGGAGAGCTCGTCTGCACGATGCCGTTTCCCTCGATGCCGGTGGCGTTCTGGCAGGACCCAGGGGGGCGGCGGTACCACGATGCGTACTTCAACCGGTATCCCGGCGTATGGTGGCACGGCGACTACGTGGAGCTCACGGAGCACGACGGCGTCGTCATTCACGGGCGGTCGGACGCCACGCTCAACCCGGGTGGCGTTCGTATTGGCACCGCGGAGATATACCGGCAGGTGGAACGCCTGGACGAGGTGGTGGAGAGTCTGGTCATTGGACAGCGGTGGGATGGGGACGAGCGCGTCGTCCTGTTCGTCCGGCTTCGCGAGGGTCTGTCGCTGACGGAGGCCCTTCGTGCACGGATCAGGCAGGCGATTCGTGAGAACGCCAGCCCCCGCCACGCCCCGGCGCGCATCGTTCAGGTCCCCGGGATTCCGCGCACCCGGAGCGGGAAGATCGTGGAGCTTGCGGTGCGCGACGTCGTTCATGGCCGGGAGGTGAAGAATATCGAGGCGCTGGCTAATCCGGACGCCCTGGAGTACTTCCGCGATCGGCAGGAACTCAGCGAGTGAGAGAGGGCGTGACACTCCGGGCGGCTGTTCGGGCTGACCTGATTGCTCATGCACGCGCGGACGCCCCGAACGAATGCTGCGGATTGCTGATCGGGGGCGGAGGGGTCATTGACGGATGCGTGCGGGCCCGGAACCTTCATCCCGCACCAGCGACGCGATACATCCTCGATCCCGCTATCCACATTGCGACCCGTCGGCAGTTGCGAGGAACGCGGCGGGAGGTGATCGGCTGCTATCACTCCCATCCGGCCGCCGCCGCCGTTCCGTCCGAGACGGACGTTGCGGAGGCTCACTATCCGGAGTTCGTCTGGCTGATCGTGTCACTTTCGGATGTGCGCGCTCCGGACATTGCCGCCTACCGGTTCGACAACGGCCGCTTCAGTCCGCTGGCTGTAGTGCCGGCCGCCTGACCGTCAATGCAGCTGACGTCGGGCAGATGACGGGGGCTTCATTGCTCGCCAGGACCAGATACCTCAGCGGCGGGAGCCCCGGGCGCGCGGGACCGCTGGCGCCTGGCTTCATAGAGCAGCACCGAAGCAGCAACGCTGACGTTCAGCGACGATGCGGACCCGGACATCGGGATGCGAATCCGGACTCCGCAGAGC
>JACCXG010000557.1 GCA_013697225.1 Acidobacteriota bacterium | reverse complement strand
CCGGGGAAGCCCTCAGCGTCAGTCAGGGGTCCTTGTACCCTGCCCTTCACCGGCTCGAGGCGGCAGGAATGCTGACTTCGGAAATGACCGCATCCGAGAACAACAGAAAGGCGCGCGTGTACCGGCTCACGACCGCCGGACGTCGTCGGCTGGAGGCTGAAACGGCCGACTGGCAGCAGTTCTCCCTCGCCGTTCGACGACTGCTCCAGCTCGCCTGACGACGTCATGCCCGAGGAGTTGCGATGTTCAGGCAGATACTTACAAGCCTTCGCGCCTTGCGTCAGCGGGGACGGGCCGCGCGCGAGATGGACGACGAGCTCGCCTTCCACGTCGAGATGGAGACCCGCGCGAACATCGAAGCCGGGCTCCCGCCGGCAGAGGCCAGACGTCGCGCGTTGCGCGACCTGGGCGGCTTCGATCAGACGAAGGAGGCAATTCGGGACGTCCGGATGACCTGGCTCGACTCCCTCTCGCAGGACGTCCGGTATGCGGCTCGCACTCTGGGACGTCGCCCGGGCGCAACGGCGGCGGCCGCAGCGATGCTTGGACTGGGGATCGGCATCACGACGGCGATGTTCACGATTGTCGACGCCCTGATCCTGCGCCCGGTCCCCTTGCACAACCCGGATGAACTGGCATTCGTCTACATGGGAAACGACCGTGGCGGCCGCACGGCGGTAGCCCCCGCGGTCCTCCATGCATGGCAGGAGAGCGTCGCCTTCGCCGGTGCCGAATCCGCGGTGCCGGACACAGCACTCGTCGATGTGAACGGCGCTGTCGTTGCGCGGGGGATTGCACGTGTCACACCAGGTCTGTTCGAGCTGCTCGGGGGCGTTCGGCCGATCCGCGGCCGTCTGTTCGATGAATCCGAAGTTCGGGCTGGCACCAACGACCGCGTGCTGCTCTCCGAAGATCTCTGGCGCACGCTGTACCAGGCCGATCCTGCGATCGTTGGACGGCCTGTCTCGATCGACGGCGAGCCGCTTGTCGTAGTCGGCGTGCTGCCCGCCGACTTCCGGTTTCCCTCCTGGGATACCGTCATCTGGCGGGCGGTCGATTTCGAGGCGACGCCTGCGTCGAAGGCGAATGAGCTCCCTCGAGTCTACGTCCGGTTTGCTTCGAATGTGCCAGGCCCGGATGCGCTTCGGATTGCGACAGACGCTGCTCGGGCGGCCGACACCGCAAACGCGGAACTGCACCTGCGGGTTAAGCCGCTTGCAGGCCTCGTTCTCGACCCCTATTACCAACGAGCGGTGCCGCTGCTTGGCGGCGGTGTCATTCTCGTGTTCCTCGTGCTGTGCGCGAATGTCAGCAGTCTGCTTCTGGCACGATGGACGACGCGCCGGCGCGAGTTCAGCATGCGGTCAGCGCTTGGTGCGTCACGGGGGCGACTGATTCGACAGGCCTTCGTGGAGAGCAGCGCTCTCGGCATGATTGGGGTCGTTGCCGGCGTCGCAATTGCGTGGATGCTCGTCTCGCTCTCGCGTACCTTCTTGCCTGAGGCGTTTCTGCTTCGCACTCTGAACCCGTTGAACATCGACGCTCGCGCACTCGCTGTCACGTCGGTGTCCGGCATCGCTGCAACAGTGATGGCTGGCCTCCTGCCGGCGTGGATTGGGACTCGGGCAGACTTCTCGGGCTCGCTGCGCGTGACTGAGCGGAGCGGAACGGAAACGCGAGCGGCGCGCGGGGTTACGCGTGCCTTGCTCGTCGCCGAGGTGGCGCTTGCGTGCACGCTGCTCGTCGGCGCGACGCTCCTCGTCCGGTCGTTCATCAATCTGGCACATGCCGAACGCGGGCTCGATGTCGATGGCGTGCTCGTGACCTCGCTGTCACTGGGCCCCCCGGCGTTCCCGGACCGCGCGGCACGGCAGACAGCCGCACGCCTCATTGAGGAGCGGGTCAGGCGACTCCCGGGTGTGCAGCACGTCGCGTGGAGCTACGGTCTCCCGCCGGATGGTGGAGCAATCTCATTCGGCAAGTGGCAATCCGATGCACCTGGCAATCCCGTCGTCGACATGAACGTGGATCGATATCGGGTAGGTCCCGAGTTCTTTGAGCTGTACAACATCCCGTTGCTCAGAGGGCGAACGTTCGAGCCCTCCGACGGCCAAGGCTCCGTTGTCATTGGCGAAAGACTGGCTCGGACGCTCTGGCCCGGTCAGGAGCCGATCGGTCGGATCTTCCGCTTCCAGGAGGAGAGATTCGAGGTGGTGGGGCTGGTTCGCGAGATTCATCATCCCTCCCTCGACGCCACAATCGATCGGCCCGAGTTCTACGAGCCGTTCGCCGGGGTGGGAAGCTACGCGATGATGAGCATCCGGTGCGGAGCCACATGCCCCAATACGGCTTTCATTCGGCAGCAGGTCCTGGCCACGCATTCTGCCGTCCGGGTCGTCACAGCACAGGCACTCGAAGACGTGTATATCGAACAGCTCGCCCGACCCCGCGCTGCCGCCGCCCTGGGCTTTGCGTTCGCGGGAGTTGCCGTTCTGGCTGCCGCAGGTGGTCTGTTCAGTGTCCTCAGCTATGCAGTTGGACGCCGGAGGCGCGAATTCGGCATTCGAACGGCCCTCGGAGCGTCACCCGACCAGATTCGGCGCCTGGTTCTTCGGGACGGCTTTGTCGTTGCCGGGTGGGGCGTGGCGATTGGGTGTGTCGCGGCATGGTCGCTCGGCCGCGCACTCGTGTCGCTGCAGTATGGCGTCACGACCTCCGATCCACTCACGTGGACCATCGTTTTTGGCGTGCTCGGCCTTACGACGCTGGCCTCGTCGTGGCGACCGGCGCGACAGGCGATGCGTAT
>JACCXG010000515.1 GCA_013697225.1 Acidobacteriota bacterium | reverse complement strand
TCGCCACGGGACTGAGCCCCGAAAAGACCATCCTGCTGGAGCACCCCGACGCGATCGCACGCGCGCGGGCGATGGGCCTCCTCGTGACGCCTTACACGTTCCGATCGACCGCGGTCCAGGGGTTCGCGGACGTGCGCGCCGAGATGGCGCATCACCTGTACGTCCTCGGTGTCGACGGCGTGATTACCGACAACCCGGATCAGATGCCGTCGCCTCCTGCCGCGGCGCGTCCCTGACGGCTGTCGGCCGGCGGAACGCCACCCCCAGATCGTCCGGATACGAACGACACTGTTCCCTGCCGGACACCGCCGCCAGAGCCTGCGGCACCCGGTGTTCATGGAATCAACGGGTTGCGGTGACGAGCGGGTTGGCTCTCCTGTTGAAGGGGTCGTCAGGATGCTCGAGGATCTCCGCTGCGCCGTTCGCGCCCTGCGCCGCAGTCCCATGACGGGCGCGGTCTCCGCCTTGACCCTCGGGCTCGGTATCGGCGGTGCCGCCGCTGTTTTCAGCGTGGTCGACGCCGTCCTCCTGCGGCCGCTCCCCTTTCCGCATCCCGAGCGTCTCGTGCGCATCTGGGAAGTGACGCCCGATGGGACCCCCTTTTCGATGTCCCCCGCCAACTATCTGGATCTGCGTGCTGCTGCGCGTTCGCTCGACACCGTTGCCGCCTACGGGGAGCTCGACAGCACTGCTGTGCTGACCGAAGCCGGCGACCCGCGACGCGTCCTGACCGTGCCGGTTTCGTCGTCGATGGCCGGTGTCCTCGGCATCAGCCCGGCACTTGGACGCCACTTCAGTGCCGATGAAGATCACCCGGCATCGAGCCAACGCGCTGTGATCCTGGGCGACGGACTCTGGCGCGAGCGGTTCGATGGTGACCTGGCGGTCGTCGGCCGCTCCATCGTCCTCGACGGCCAGCGCTTCACCGTCGTCGGGGTGATGCCGGCCGGCTTCGATTTTCCCGCACGCACCGAGGCATGGATTCCGTTGCGGGCGGATGCTCGCCGCGATCGCGACGACAAGGAGCTGGCCGTCGTCGCCAGGCTCGCACCCGGCGCGACGCTGGCGCAGGCCCGCGGCGAGCTTCGGGAGTTCGCCCGGCGGTTGTCGCAGGACCACCCGCAGTCGAACGCCGGCTGGAGCGCCGACGCGCTGCCGTTCCACGAGTGGATCGTCGCTCCGCGCGTCAGGCACGGCGTATGGGTGCTCTTCGGAGCAGTCGGCCTGCTCCTGCTGCTCGCCTGCGCCAATGTCGCCAACCTGCTGATCGCCCTCGGCATCGCGCGGCAGGGGGAGATACGGATCCGGATGGCCCTCGGCGCAACCCGCGGCCGCCTGGCCCGTCAACTGTTCACCGAGTCCGCGCTGCTGGCCGTTTTCGGAATCGGCGCCGGCGTGTTGGTCGCCATGTGGTCGGTCGAAGCCGTGCACGTGCTGGGCGATGGGCGTATTCCGCGGCTCGACTCCGTTCGTATCGACAGCACGGTTCTCGGCTTCGCCTGTCTCGCCGGGATCATGAGCTGTGTCCTCTTCGGGATAGCTCCCGCCCTGCATGCGGTTCGTGTCGATCCCGGCGTGGGCATGCACGCGGGGGTTCGTTACACGCCCGGCGGGCGTCGGATCCGTCAGGGTCTCGTCATCGTGGAAGTGGCGCTTGCGCTCATTCTGCTGGTCGGCGCGGGGCTGCTGGGAAACAGCTTTCTGCGGCTGTTGCGCGTGGATACCGGTTTTCAGCCCGCGGGGCTGATCGCGATGCCGCTGAACGTCTCACCAGACCGTTACGCCGGCGATCGGCTCGCGGCCTTCTATGCCGACCTGCTGGAGCGCGTGCGCGGGCTCCCAAGCGTGGCTGCTGCCGGCGCCACGTCCACCGACCCCTTCCGCCAGTTCGGGTTCAGCAACACCGTCACGCCCGAAGAACGCGCGGCCGAGGCCCCGGCGAGCGGCCTCGTTCAGGCGGGCTGGCGCAGCGTGACACCAGGCTTCTTCGAGGCGATGGGTATTCCCGTGCTCGCTGGCCGAACCTTCACCGCAACCGATCGCCAGGGTGGCGAGCGGGTGGTTGTCGTCAGCGCATCGCTCGCGCGGCAGCTCTGGCCGGGTCAGGGGGCCGTTGGACGACGCATTTTCTGGGGGGGCACGAGCGGCCGGACGCGCACCGTCGTCGGAGTGACGGGGGATTTCAGGGACGTCCGCCCGGAAGCCGAGCCGGACCCGATGTTGTTCCTGCCACACGCGCAGGTGGACCTGCCGGCGATGACCCTGATCGTGCGGTCGCCGCTCGACATCGGCCAGATGGCCCCCGCGCTGCGTTTCGTGCTTCGGGAAGCAGATGCCGCGCTGCCACCAGGCGACATCCACCGCGTGGAAGCGAGTCGTGTCGAAGCGGCCGCCGAACCCCGGTTCCACCTGTCGCTGCTCGCCGCCTTCGCGGCGATCGCACTCGTCCTCGCCGTGTCGGGTGTCTATGCGACGATGGCCTTCGACCTTGCCGAGCGGCGCCGCGAGATCGCCGTCCGCCTGGCGCTCGGAGCGAGCCCCCGGGCGATGGCCGGGCTCCTGCTCAGGGAAGGGACCGGACTGGCGGTGGCCGGCACGATCGCAGGTGCCGCGGTGGCGGCGGGTCTGGCCCGGGCCCTCCGCTCGCTGCTCTTCGATGTGGCGCCGACGGACCCCTGGACATTCGCGGTCGCAGCGGCGACCGTCGTGATCGCCGCTGCCGCCGCCTGCTATCTCCCTGCCCGTCGAGCGGGCCGCCTGGATCCGCTCACCATTCTTCGGCAATGACCTCCGCGCTGCGGTCGGCGCCCGCCCGGCTCTGTGCAGCAGCGATCGTGGCGCAGCTGCGCCATTTACCGTTCCCGGCGGATCCGACACACTTGATGCGTGACGTCCCTCGCCACGCCAGATGGCCCGCGTCCGGC
>JACCXG010000513.1 GCA_013697225.1 Acidobacteriota bacterium | reverse complement strand
ACGAGGATCTCCCGCGCGTCGCGGCCGAGGGAACGGTCGAAGTGTCGCAGGTCGGATGAGAGCACGAAATTCCCGTCGTACGGATCCACCGCGATCACGATCCGTCCTGTGCCTTCCCAGCGCACGTCCGGAGCACTGTCAATCCTGACCACTCGCGTCAGCACGTGAAAGCGCTCAGGTATACAGCCGCGCGGGATCTCGAACGTCTCGTAGTAGAAGTGCGTGTAGACGTTGCGCATGGAGACAGGGCTCGTCAGAAAAACCACGTCCCCGGAACCGCACGCCGGCGCGATCGCCGCATCGACGAGCGCCGCCCCCTCAGCCGTCATGCGGCCGGCCCACTTCCAGTCACGCACCTTCCGCGACACGTCGAAGCTCGAGCCGGCGAGGAAGAGTGCCACTCCGAGCATTGCCGCGCGCCCTCTTCCACCGGTGAGCTCCGCCAGCAGTACACCGGCAAGGAGCGAGAAGGCGGCAGAGGGCAGGTAGAGGTACCGCTTGCCTTCCGTGAGCGCCGAAATGGGCAGCAGCGTGGCTATCAGAAATGTGGCGAGGAACCACATTCTCCGGTCCTGCAGCAAAGGGCGCCAGCCGATCAGAAGAGCCGCGGTGGTGGCCCCGAGCAGGACGAGTCCCCCGGCCCAGTACAGCGGTGTGGAGGTATCGAGATAGAACGGGATGCCTGGGGGATCCGCAACCGGCGAGAGCAGGTGAAAGAGCGCGAATCCGGCAACGGACAGCTTTTCGGCCGCGAACCGTCCGATGGCCCCGCTCGATGCTGCCGCCGCTGTGCCTGCTGACGCGAGGAGCACGGCCGCAATCAGCGCGATCCTGCCGCGTGCCTTCTGCAGGGCACTCCGGAGTGTCATCCACCGGCCATCTGCAAGTACGAGGATGCACGCCAGGGCAGCTCCGAAGACTATCAACTTGGGAAGGCGCCCCGATCCGCCGACAGCCGAAACGCCTCCCCCGAGCTGGCGCAGGATGGCGTACACCACGAGTGCTCCAGCCCACGGAGCAACGCGTCGAGCCGCTTCCCTGGTACTCGCGTGCTCATGGAACACCAGCCATCCGGCCGCGGCGAGCGGCAACGCGACCGCCGCTTCCTTCGACAGCAATGCGCACGCGAAGAGCAATGCGGGGGCCACGGCGCCCGCACGTTCCCGGGTCATCCACCACACCGCCGTGAGCGAAAACGTGGTGGCCAGGAGATCGAACCTGGCCGAGATCCACATCACAGCTTCGTGGTTCGAAGCATGCAGCGCAAAAAGCAGCGCCGAGAGCGGCCCCGCAAGCGTGCCCGGCGACAGCCGCCGGCCGATGAGGAGCACGAACACCGCGTTGCACGAGTGCAGCAGCAGGTTCGTCAGGTGAAATTGTCGCGGGTCCGCTCCCGCCAGGCCGTAATCGACGGCATGCGCGACGAACCCGAGCGGGCGGTAGTACTCGAAGAACTCCGTCTGGAAGAAGCGCCACACATCTCCCGCACCCGTCAGGGCACGAAGCCGGTGGAGGATCATGAAGTCATCGCCGACAAATCCGGCATTCAGGCCCGGCAGATACACCAGCGCACTGACGCCGATCACCAGCGCAACCGGCAGCGCCACGCCCCGCGGGCCGGTCTCCTGCGCGCTGCCGGAGGTCACGCCGCCGGCTTCCGGCACGCCACGTGATACCCGCTCGTCATGATTCCCTGCTCCGGTCTCCGTCGTCCGCTGTCGCCGTACTCCCTCGTGATGAGGAACGAGAACGCGGGGATAATCCGGGCCGCGACCAGCCAGACCGCGCGCAGAGGCGTGCGTCCGAGCGTCTGCGCCTGCATCCCGAGCCGCTGTACCAGGACGGCCAGCGAGCCCACCGAATCGGTTTCCTCCTCGAGGGCGACGATCTCGAACCGTCGCAGGAGGTGCCGCAGGCCGTATTTCGTGAACCGGAAGTAGTCGTGCGGCGCGTCGTGGATAGGGAAGAGGAACCTCGTCGTCAGTACGAGCATCCCTCCAGGCCTGAGCACGCGGAACATCTCATCGATCGCCGCCTGCGGCTCCGGCACGTGTTCCAGCATCTCGGTGCACAGCACGACGTCGAACACCGAGCTCGAGAGGGGTAGTGCACGGGCGTCGCCGACAACACTCACGCCGGGAGCCGCCACCAGATCGAGCCCCAGACGACGGGGGAAGTGAAGGGCGTAGGGCCCGGTCTGTGCGCCGAGGTCCAGGGTGCGTCCGCTGCTCGCATGTGCAGCGATGAAGCGATCGAGGGTCACGCGCGTCAGCTTGCGCGACAGCGCCCGGCCAACTTTCCTGATCAGGGGCATGCGGAACTTGATCTACCGGCCGCCGCAGAAGCCTCTTCGCGATGCACGCCGCGCGAGCTGACCACGTTCATGCGGGGTGAACAGGCGCGGTTTTCCGTCCGACGACAGCGTAGTCCAGGTAGGTGAAGAGGCGCTGATTCAGCTTGTCGACATTCGTGTTGAAGGTCTCGGCGGCACCGGTCAAGGCGGGATCCGCACCTTCCGGGATCACCATCGACTGGAGCCGGTCTCCCGCTGGGACCGGAGAGCGGTACTCGAGTGTCGCGGAGGTGAAGCCGCTGGCGAGCACGAGGAACTTGAGGGTTTCCGGGTGGAGCGGCCATACGTGCGTGATGTCGCGGATGTAGCTCTCGAAGAACGCCACCCAGCACGCCGGGTTCAGCGTCTCGAGCACCATCGTGCCACCGGGCTTCAGTTTCCGTGAGGCGAGGTCGAGAACACGCAGCAGGTAGGCGGGCTGGAGATGCTCCACGACCTGTGCCGCGAAGATGCCGCCGAGCGAGGCGTCCTCGAGACCCTGCAGATACCCTGCGGCATCGGCGTGGGTGACGTCGTGCCCGCGGCGCCGGCAGACCTCCACCATCTCCGGGTTCAGATCGATTCCCCTCGCCCTGATTCCGCGCGATGCCAGCAGATCGAGGAACTCGCCCCGTCCGCAGCCGACATCCAGCACATCCGCCGAGCCGTCGAAGAAGGGCAGGTAGCTCTCGAGGCGTTCACGGATGACCGCTTGTGAGCCGCGGAACTGGTCCTCGAAGCCGACGTACTTGTATGCATCCAGCCGGTCGGCGAAAGCCTCGTCTGCCACGGCGGGTGCGGGGGAGAGAGGAGGGGATGAGGAGTCGGGTGCGGCCGCACGTCCCGGGAGGCCACGTTCGAGCTCCCGTCTCACCGCTGTCAGCGCCAGCTGGGACATGGCGAGGCTCGTCTGGAGATCGGCCTGCCGCCCTTCGAGCTCGGCGCTGCGCACTTCCAGGCGGCGTTCCACCCGGGAGAGTCGGGTTGCGGCGGATTCGTGCCGTTTCGCCGTGACGTCGGCGAGGGCGCTGAGGGAGCCGTTCAACACGAGGGCCCCCACGGAGGTCTCGCGGCCCTTCGTATCCAGGTAAGGGGTGATCTGCTGCAGGAGGAACATGAGGCGCGAGTGAATGTCGGCCTCACGCGACATGTGTTCGCGGAGCCCCTCTATGGCCCGCTCTGCGCTGCGGCGGGCGTCGCGATGTGCCGCCACGTTGCGGTTGAGGTGATCGACCAGGAGCGAGTTGAAGGTCAGCTGTCGCTGGAAGTACGGCGCGACCGTCCGCCAGATCAGACCCGCAAGCCTGCCCCTGAGTCCGGCCCCCCCCGGACGGGCGGGCAGGATGTTCCAGGCTTCGTTGAGCGGAGTGATCTGGTGCTCGTCATAGGCCGCCGGCGGGTCCGGAAGATCCGGAGGGGGGCCGAGCGCCTGGTCGAGCGCGGTGAGCGCCTCGTTGTACCGGCGGTCCGCCTCGTCGCGCTCGAGTTTCAGCCGGCGAAGGGTGGCGTCGAGCGGCTCCGGCATCACGCGCCGCGTACGGCGGCGGTGCCGGCCGTGATCAGGCCTTCCGCCGGACTGCTCGCCGAGGCGTGCGAACGCCTGGGGATCCGCCCGGCGTGGAACGCGAGCCGTCCTGCCTCCACACCCAGCTTCATGGCCGTCGCCATGGCAACCGGATCCTGCGCGAGTGCGATGGCTGTGTTCATGAGCACGCCGTCGACGCCAAGCTCCATGGCGACCGTGGCGTCCGAGGCGGTCCCTACGCCCGCGTCCACGATCACCGGGACGCCGGCCGCCTCGCGGATGATCCTGATGTTGTTGGGATTCTGAATGCCCAGGCCAGAGCCGATGGGCGCGCCCAGGGGCATCACCGCCGCCGCCCCTGCCTCTTCGAGCTGCCGGCAGATCACCGGGTCATCGCTGGTGTACGGGAGCACGACGAACCCCTCGCGGACGAGCACCCGGGTTGCCTCCAGAAGCGCCACGTTGTCGGGAAACAGCGTGCGCTCGTCGCCAATCACTTCGAGCTTCACCCAGTTGGACAACCCGACCTCCCGGCCGAGCCGCGCCGTCCGGATCGCCTCATCGGCTGTGTAGCACCCGGCGGTGTTCGGAAGGATGAAGATCTGCTCCTGGTCGATGAAGTCCAGGAGGGATTCCTTCGAGCGATCGGTCAGGTTCACGCGGCGCACCGCGACCGTGACCATGTCGGCCCCGGAGGCGCGATGGGCCGCGGCCATCACGGCATGCGTCGGGTACTTACCGGTTCCGACGATGAGCCGGGAGCGGAATGCGCGGCCGGCAATGACGAGTGGATCAGAGAGCATGATTTCACACAGCCTTCATATGGAGTTCAACAGCATGGGAGGTGGGAGTGGCATTGGTCCTCCCTCCTCTCATCTCCTGTGAGTCAGAGACTCTTCGCTGAACCGCACTCACCCTCCCCCGACGAAGTTCACGATCTCCACCTGGTCTCCCTCGTTGATCTCGGTGGTCTCGTAGCGCTGGCGCTTGATGATGGTGAGGTTGTGCTCGACGGCGACGCGCCGCGGGTGGATCTCGAGGCGCTCGAGGAGCTGCAGGATGGTGCAGGTGCCGGGTAGTTCGTAGGGCTCACCGTTCAGCCGGATCGTCAAATCTTACTCCACGGAACAGGGACGCCGAATTCCCCCAGGATCCCGACCAGCAGCCCGGTCCCATCCTCCCGCAGGTGCGGCGGCAGCCCGACCTCGGGGGGCGGGGTGGCGGCGGCCTGTGCGAGCACCCGGCGGTAATCCTCCAGCATCACCTCGCGGGAATGCTCACGCTGCCAGTACGCGCGGCCGGCCTGCCCGAGCGCCTCCCGGAGCGGGGCATCCGAGGCAAGACGCCGCATGGCACGGCGGAGGGAATGGTCCTCGTCGAGGATGTCCACGGCGACGGTGATCGGCGGCGTATCGTCTGGCGCGTTCGACGTCCAGGTTCTCGGATCGAGAGACGCGAGGTCGGAGGTGTGGGTCAAATCGACGATCACTGTCGCGCGCCCTGCCGCGAGGCACCGCAACCAGGGGCCGGAGATCTCGCGGGCCGTTGGCCACCGAAGGTTCAGCGTTACGTCGCAGGCGGCTATCGCATCCGTCAGTTCGTCCTCTGTCTCCAGGTAGCCGGTGACGATGACCCGTGAGTCGAGCCCGCGGTCGGAAATATCCTGGCGCACATCGTAGTGTGCCGCCGGCGGCCCGGCGAGGAGCAGGCGCGCGGACGGGGTGTAGGGGGCCACTGTTTTCAGCGCGTCGAGGATCCGGGAGATGCGCTTTTCGGGGGTGATGCCCCCGAACACGCCGAACAGGACCGCCCCCTCGTCCACCCCCAGCCGTGCGCGTGCAGCGCGCCGGCGCTGGTCGACCTCGGGGGGGGCGAGGGGAGTGCCGTGCCCCAGCCGGACGAACTCGACCCTGGCGGAAGGGTTTTCGTCGGAGAGGGTGTCACGGGCCGCCCGGCTGTGCACGGCGGTCACCCGCGAGACCGAGGCCAGCAGCCTCGTGAACGGCCATTCGTAGTGCAGCCGGGAATCGAAGCCGGCCACCGCAAGCTCAGCGGCTTCCAGCAGGACGTCCGGTTCGTTGGCGGCAAACTCCGCTCGATATGCCTCCTTCCGGCCCTCGCGGAGGAGGGCCGCGGCGCGCGCGTGGTGCAGCCGGGCGTCGTGCAGCACCGCGAGTCCGGGGTAGCGGAACAGGTAGGGCCAGATGTAATCGTGGCAGGACGAATTGCCGATCTGGTACACGGTGAGGTCGTACGGCTGCTGATGGTGGAGGTAGACGAAATCATGTGCAGAGCGAAGCCCTGCTGCCGTGGCGTGGATCCGGAACTGCCCCTGTCCGGACACGCCGGCGACGACCGGCTCGTCCACGAACACATCGA
>JACCXG010000477.1 GCA_013697225.1 Acidobacteriota bacterium | reverse complement strand
GCCATCCCTGCCGGCCCGAGCAGCGCCTCGACGTTGGCGTCGACCTTTGCGTACGAGGCACGCCACTGCGAACTGGTTGTGATCAGCTCGTTGAAATTGCTGATCAGTTGCGAGACCTGTACGCGCGTGTCGCCGGTCAGCTGCGCCGCTGAAGGGAGCTGCGCGATCTGGCTCAGCGCATCCCGCGCGGCGGCAAGATGGCGCTTGACAGCCTCGGCGTTGGGATCCCCTCCCGGCTGCTGTCGTGCGTCGGCTGCACCCGTATGCCCGGTTGCGGTTTCACTCGTCCCGACCGTTGCAGGCTGAGCGGGAGCGGCCGTTTGCGGGGTAGCAGTCGGGCTTGTTCCCGTCGGTGACGGCGTCGGATCCCGAGGTGACGTGTCGGCCGTTGCGGATCCCGCGCTCGGCGGCGCTGACGCCGATGTGGGTGAGCTTGCTGCTGCGTCAGCCGAAGGTGTGGCGCTCGCATCCGTGCTGCTCTTCGCGCCAACATAGGCCGTCACGTGCCTGCGCACTTCCTGCAGCTTCATGCGGGCCGTGTCGTCGAGTGTGGCGCCACCGGACGTGCCCACGGCCCCTGCGACTCCGGCAGGCCGCGGTGCAGCGCCCGTAGTGCTCTGCGCACCGAGCAGTTCGGTGAGGATCCGGTCTATCTCCGCGACCTGTTCAGTGTGCGATTGCGACGCGCCGCCGGCCGCCGAGGCCTCGAGGGTACTGATGTGACGCCTCATCTCGGCAACTTGCGCCTGTGTCGTGCCGGTCAGCGATGCGGCAGGAATATCGTTGAGTGCCGCCCCCGCGCGACGCAGGTGTTCCTGCGGTGACGCCGGAGTTCCGGTCTCACCCCCGGATTCGGTGCCGCTCGTCTGGCGGTCCCCCGTCGTCGGGGCGCTCGCCGCGCCCGTGGCCGGTGAGCGCCCTTCAGTCTGCGCGCCGCCTGCGGCGGGCACGGTCAGCAGCGCCGTTGCGGCAACCGCAGTGGTCCAGCGTGCTATAGAACGCTTCATGCTGTGGCTCCTCCCATGTTTTTCGCTTCCAGCTGTCGAAGAATCGCAAGTGAGGTGCCACGGCGAGCTCGGCTGCATTCGTAAGGGATTCGGGCCATTTACGCAGATGAGCTTTCAGCGGAAGGTTCAAGCCCGGGTATTTTTGCCTTCCCAAGTGTTCTGAACGCGGCTCAACGGTACAGCTCAGCTACTGACAAACTGATGAGCACGTCCCTACCGGGTCCCCATCGGTCCTCATTCCCGGTGACGAAGTAGAGCGAACCATCACCGGCACTCTGGACTGCCCGGATCCGGCCGAAGCGACCCTGCAGCAGCCGGGCGGCCACTCGCGCACGGCCGTCTGCCGCGATGCGGATGCGCAACAGGTCCTCTGCGCCGGCAGCCGAGGCGATGAGGTCGCCAGCAAGGGGGCTGGAGCGCGAGGTGATCGCGGCAAGGCCGGTCATGTCCGTACCCGAAGGGATGGTCAGCACCGGCACAAGGGCCCCGGGGTACCGCTGCGATCCCGAGACGACAGGGGCGCCGTAGTTTCCCCCGGGCTGGATCTGATTCAGCTCCTCGAGGTCATCCTGTCGATCGAGCATCCACAGCGTCTGCGCCGTGCCCTGCCAGGCGAGTCCTCGCGGGTCGCGATGCCCGAGCGACAACACGCCGGACGGCCCGGGATTGTCGTCAGGCTGCGTCCCGTCGGCCCGCAAGCGGATGATCTTGCCGGCGGACGAGGCGAGATCCTGCGCCAGGCCGGGTTCCTCTCCGCTTCCGATCGCAACGTACAGGTGACGATCGGGTCCAAATCTAATCTGCGTGCTCGCGCCCTGAGTCACAGCAAGCGAGGTGATCACGGCCGCCTCACCCAGCGTGCCTCCGGCTTCGCGGAAGCGGGTGACGCGCAGAACCGGGCCGTCGTGGCCGTCAGTCACAGAGGCCGCATAAAGCAGCCGGCTTTCCGGGAAGTCCGGTGCGGCGGCAAGCGAGACGAGCGTGGCCCCCTCGGAATCACGCATCCCCTCCAGGACGTTCTGATCCATCGGCGTCGCGCGGCCATCGCCGCCGAAGCTGCGCACGCGCCCGTCCTTCTCCGCGGTGTACACCCGGTCTCCGGCCACCGCCAGGTCCACGGGGTCGAGGAGATCCCGCGCGAGAATCGCCGCCTGGAGACGGATGCCATCGGAGGAGACGACGACACCCCCTTGCGGAGGGGCCGCAGGAGCCTGCGCGGCGCTGCCCGCGACGGTGACCTCGAGCGGGGCCGATCGCGTCCCCTCAATCGGTCCCGTGGTGCTCTCCATGAAGGCGGCAAGTTCGAGCCTGCGGCGGCCGGGCGTCAGCGCAGGGAGCGGAGCGGAGCAGTCGAACCCTCCGGGCCGGCTCTCACTCGCACAGGTTTCCCCTTCGAGAACCCGTCGCGTGCCGTCGACGTACAGCGCGTATCGATACTGGGCGAGTTCAGCGGAGCTCGACGCAGGCTGCGTCCAGCCGATACGTTCCCGGCCGGTGATTGATTCTCCGCCGCCCGGTGCGGGGGCGGAAGATGGCGGGCTGCTGTCGCTGCAGGCGGCGCCGGCGGCAAGCAGGATTACGCTCGTGAGATGCAGGGGCCGGCGCATCGTTGACCTTCCCGCGGATCATAGCGTAGTGTCCTACCCTGGCGCGCCGCCGTGATGACGTTCCTCTCCTTCGCGTCGATTGGCCTCACGACCCTCGCGGCCGTCCTGATGCAGGCTGCACCGCCCCTGCGCGCCGTGGCCATCGTCAGCGGACTGCAATCGCCGGTGGCGTTCGTGCAGGACCCTGGCGACCACCGCCTCTTTTTCGCCGTCGAACAATCAGGTCGCATTCGCCTCGTGCGTGACGGGGTCGTCGGCGGCGACTTCCTGGACCTGCGCGCGGCAATTTCCAGTGGCGGCGAGCGCGGGCTGCTGGGGCTTGTACTGGCCCGTGATTTCGCGCAGAGCGGCCGCTTCTTCGTGAACTTCACCAACCCCTCCGGCGACACCGTCGTCGCACGCTTCCGGCGGGCAAATGCGATGTCGGCGGACCCCACGTCGCGCTTCGACCTTCGCTGGGGAGCTGAAGGGGCGCTGTCTATCCCGCAGCCGTTCTCGAATCACAACGGCGGGCATCTGGCGTTCGGTCCCGACGGCTATCTCTATATAGGACTTGGAGACGGCGGCAGCGCGAACGATCCACAGCACCGTGCGCAGAACCCGTCGGCGCTCCTCGGCAAGTTCCTCCGCATCGATGTGAACGTTCCCGACACGCACCCGTCAGGCTACGTAGTGCCTTCGGACAACCCGTTCGCAGGAGGCGGGCCGGTAGCTGCGCGTCCGGAGATCTGGAGCTTCGGAGTCCGGAACCCCTGGCGCTACAGCTTCGACGATCCCGCGCTTGGCGGGACCGGTGCGCTCGTGATGGCCGACGTGGGGCAGGGGGGCTGGGAAGAGGTCAACCACGAGCCTCGCGGCCAGGGTGGGCGGAACTACGGCTGGCGGAATCGTGAGGGGGCACACCCGAATCTGCCCGACCCCCCGCCGGCCTACCTGCCGCTCGTGGACCCGGTGCACGAGTATCCGCGATCACAGGGGCAGTCGATCACGGGCGGCTACGTGTATCGCGGACGATCGCTTGGCGAACGTTACCGGGGGAGGTACTTCTTCGCGGATTTCGTTGCCGGCCGTGTGTGGTCGGTTGCCCTGACCACGAACGCGTCAACCGGTGAGGCTTCCGCAACGGATCTCCTCGATCACACTGAGGACCTCGGGGGCACCGGGCAGACCGGCAACATCAGTTCCTTCGCGATCGATGCCGAGGGTGAGCTGTACGTGGTGAGCTACAGCCGCGGCGTGGTGCTGAAGCTGATCGGAGCCCCGGCCGCTCCCACGAACCTCAGAATCGTCCGCTGAACACCGGGCCGTTGGTCGGGTGGTGCCGGCG
>JACCXG010000476.1 GCA_013697225.1 Acidobacteriota bacterium | reverse complement strand
AGCCGGCACCAGCATCCAATGGAGAGATCACCGTCGACCGTCAGACGTTCTTCGGGAATCTCGCCGCAGGAAACTACGTTGCTACCGTCACCGCGATCGGGCCCGGCGGGCAGACGCCGAGCGCCAGTGTGAGCTTCACTCGCTGAATCCAGGGCTGCTGAGCCTTCGGGCTCAGTAGCCGATCCAGACCCCGATCGCCAGGAACAGGGCTGACAGCAGGATCAGCTGCACGAACAACGGCAGGACGAACCGGAGCCACCGATCGTAGGGCACGCGCGCGACTCCCAGCATCGCCATCAGGATGCCCGATGTCGGGATGACCATGTTCGAGAAGCCGTCGCCGCAGGTGAAGGCGAACACGGCAATCTGGCGGGTCAGCCCGAGCACGTCCGCCAGCGGTGCCATCAGCGGCATCGTCACGGCGGCCTGCCCCGATCCGGACGGGATGAAGAAGTTGAGGATTGTCTGGAAGACCAGCATCCCCTCAGCCGCAACAAGGTTTGGCACCATCTGCAGGACCTGCGCGGCCCCAAAGACAATTGTGTCGAGTACGCGGGCATCGTCGAGCACGACCTGGATGCCTCTGGCGAACCCCACCACCAGCGCCGCCACGACCATGTCCTCCATGCCCTTGACGAAGGCGGTGGTCGCGTCGGCGATGGACAGTCTGCTGATTGCCGCGGCCGCGAGACCGATCAGCAGGAATCCGCCCGAGAGCTCGGCAAGCCACCATCCCTGCGTTTGAATCGCATACAACGTCACCGCAAAGATCACGGCGGCCGTGACCAGGATGGCGACGTGCGTTGCCCTCAGCCGCTCGCCGCTCGAGGCTGTCTCTTCACCCGCAATGTCTTCCCCGGCGACCAGCGAACGTGACGGGTCCCTTCGTACCCGCTCGCCGTACCGCAATACGTGCAGGATTGCCAGCACCAGGGCGCAGGCAAAGAACACGAGCCGGAATCCAATCCCGCTGCCAAGCGGCACGCCTGCGATCCCCTGCGCAATCTGCACGTTGAACGGGTTGGTCGTCGCGGCGGCGAAGCCCACGGCAGCCGACACGAACACGAGGGCCACACCGAACACGCGGTCGTATCCCAGCCTCCTGGACACCAGCAGGAAGAGCGGCACGAGCGGAATGAGCTCCTCACCCATGCCCAGCGTGGATCCCCCGATTGCAACGACCGTCATCAGAATGACCGTGAGAAGCCGTCCCGAGCGCCCGAATCGTTCGAGCAGCCCCTGGAGCAGCGCCGTGATGGTTCCTGTACGGTGAAGGATTCCGAACACCCCGCCCACGAGAAAGATCAGGAAGATGATGTCGCCCGAGCTCTCCAGCCCGCGGGGAACGGCGGTGAGGAATCCAACGAGGCTCGTGGGACGGGCCTCATCCGGAGTGGAGCGGCCGGTGAGGATTCCCTCCGGTGAGATCGCCTTCGGCAGGGACCGATACGTACCGGGGACGACAACGCTGCGCGTCGTCTCGCCGATCTGGAGTGGGCGACGTTCGTACGCGCCGGAAGGGAGAACGTACGTCAGGACGCTGCATGCAAGGATGACCCCGAGCAGGAGGGGAAAGACATGCGGGACGCGAACCCGTTCGAGCAGCGTCCTGTGCATCAGTTCGAGTGCGGCGGATCAGCCTTGCCGGGCGGGATGGAGTCCAAGCCGATGATGGGTGAGCAGCTCGAAGCCTGCTGCGGTGATCACGTAGTTGCGCTCGAAGCGCATGCCGCCGATTCCGCTGCGGTACGCCCCAGGCTCGAGCGTGACGATGTCACCGTCCTCGAGGTAATCGGTGCTGCCGCTGGTCAGGTATGGAGGATCCGGGTGGCCAAGCCCCAGGCCATGGCCCGAGTGGTGAGGGAAGGGTTCCTCGCCGTGAGCCGTGAAGACCCCGCGGACCGCCGCGTCGATCCCCCGGGCCTCGGCCCCTGAGGCCAGCAGGGCTTCCCCCGCGTGCATCGCCTCGAGGCAGATTGCCTCGAGATCGCGCTGAGCCGGTGTCGCCTCGCGATCGCCTACGACGAAGGTGTTCGTGAAGTCTCCGCGGTAGCCGTGGACCACCACTGAGTAATCGAGCAGAAAAAGGTCACCGCTCTCTATCACGCGCGCGGTCGGCGGACCTCCCTTCTCCTCCGTCCGAGGTCCACTTGCGAAGTCACCGTACACCACGACCGGCTGACCGGCCGACTCGATTGCTGCGCTCTGAATCAAACCGTACGCCTGCAATTCGGTCATCCCAGGGGTAATCCCCCCGATAGCGGCCTCGAAGCCGGCTTCTCCGGCAGCGATTGAGCGGCGCATCAGCGCCACCTCGTCCGGATCCTTGCGCCGCCGCAGCTGGTGAACGACGGGAGAGATGTTCCGCACGTCTGGCACGACGGCCCCCGCCACTGCTGAGAGCAGCGCCATCGACACGGCGTGGTCAACCCCTCCAGGTGTGGCGGTTCGGCCGCGGAACCACTCCAGGGCTGCGCTTTCAAGCACGCTGTTTCGCTCGGGAGCGCTCTCGCGGCCCCGATACCAGTCCACCGTCACCCTGTCGTCTACGTGCGCGGCTTGCAGGAAGGTGTCCTGGAGGTTGTCGGCAAACAGCGTGCTCGAGCCGTCCGCTCCCAGCAACAGCAGCGCACTGGCGTTCTGGGAGCGGAACGAGAAGGGTGTGGGATAGAAGTTGGCGAAGTACACCAGGTGGGCGGGATGGGCCAGCGCAATCCACTCCGGAGCGGGGTCCAGGGCCGACAAAAGACGACGGCGTCGTCCCTCACATCCTGCGGCGGTCAGCATCATGAGCTCCCTGGGGCGCGTGCGCGCGGAACCTGCCAGTGAATCACTGGAACGTATCACACGCAGACGGATCGCCGGTCTTGAGCCCTCGCCTGAACCACTCCGCACGCTGCTGGGACGTGCCGTGCGTGAAGCGGTCCGGCGCGACGCGGCCTCCCTGCATGCGCTGCAAACGATCGTCGCCGATGGCGGCGGCGGCATTGAGCCCCTGTTCGATGTCGCCGGATTCCAGCTGCACTCGTCCTGTGCCGCTCCTGGCGTGATACCCCCACACACCGGCAAAGCAGTCAGCCTGCAGCTCCAGCCGGACGGAGAGCGGATTGCGGGATGCCGGGCTTGCCGCCTGGCGACGACGTATATCGGATTCGACGCCGAGCACGGTCTGCACATGATGGCCGAGCTCGTGGGCAACGACATAGGCCTGCGCAAAATGCCCCGGAGCCCCAAGTTTCCGGTGCAGGTCCTCGAAGAACCCGAGGTCCAGATAAATCTGCCTGTCCGCCGGACAGTAAAAAGGCCCCGTCGCCGACTGCGCGTGCCCGCACCCGGAGGAGGTGGCGTCACGGAAAATCACGACGCGGGTATTCTGATATCGATTACCGAGAAGCTTCCGCCAGGCGCTCTGGCCATCCTCGACGACAGCGTCGACCATGTCGACGAGGTTCTCTTCTTCAGGGGTGGTTGCAAGCGGCCCTGGGCTCGCGGAGGTTCCTGCCGCCGGAGGAGGTGATCCCCCACCTGCCAGCGACGTGAAGTCCACCCCGGTGGCCCAGCTCAAGGCGAACAGAAGGAGCAGGCCGCCAACCCCGATGCCGCCAGCCGCACCGATAGTCCCACCCGATCGCCCGCGCCTGTCTTCAATGTTGCGACGGCTTCCAGGCGTCCACTTCATGGTTCAGCCCTCACGGGCCGGTGCATTTGCAAAGTGCAGACCACGCGCGGCAACGGACGCAATCAGTCCACCTTGATGGATTTCCAGTTTCCCTGCTCGAACCGCCAGACCGAGAGCACGCACCGTATGGCATGCCCGAGGACGATTGCGGTCCACACGCCTTCGGCCCGCAGCGCGCCCATCGCCTGCAACGTGAAGCAGAGCCCCATGGGTACCGCCACCTGGGACACCAGTGTGATGTAGAGGGGACCCCGGGTGTCGCCCGTGCCCTGGAGCCCGCCGGTGAACGTGAGGGCCACCGTGATGAAGAACGCGGAGACACTGAGATAACGCAGCAACTGGGTGCCGATCCGGACGACGGTGGGGTCGGTGATGCCGAAGATGGCCAGGAGCAAGTCCGGGATGAGCAGGAAAACGGCGGCAAGCACCGCTGCGACGCAGAGACCGAACTGCGCCGCGAGGTGGACTGCGCGCACACTCCGATCTGGCCTCCCAGCCCCCAGGTTCTGCCCGGCGACGGCCGCCGCAGCGCCCATCAGCCCGACCGACGTCCACGTGATGAGTGAAAAGAGCTCCGCATAGGCCACCGCATACGCCGCCTGCGCCTCGGCACTGTGCTCCAGCGCGCCGATGAACCGGAGGAGCAGCACCCCCGCGATGTTCATCGCCACCCCCTGCAGCCCCGCCGGCAGCCCGAACCGGAACAGTTGCCGGATGATCGTGAAGTCCGGACGGTAGCTCATGCCCCTCGGGAAGTGCACGATCAGCCGGCCCGAGAGGATCAGCCAGATGGCCACGATCGATACAAGCCCGCTCGCAATCACCGTCCCGAGTGCGGCCCCGCGCGTGCCGAGAGCCGGGATCGGCCCCGCGCCGCCGATCAGCACGACGTTCAGGCTGACGTTGAGTGCCGTCATCGCCGCCCCCAGCCGCAGCGGCGTGCGCGCGTCGCCGGCCGCCCGCAGCGCTCCGCCCAGCATGAAGAACAGCAGCATGCCGAGGCTGTAGAGGAACATGGTGCGCAGGTACGGCAGCGCCTCCGCCGTGACTTCCGGGGTCGCATGCACGATCCCGAGCAGGTGCGGAGCGAGCACGTATCCGAGGGGAGCCAGGACACCAAGGGAGAGGAGGACGGAGACGAGAAAGGCCTGGTACACGACGCGGTCCACGCGCTCGTGATCGTTCGCACCGGCCGCGCGTGAGACGAGCACGCCCATGCCGGTGAACAAGGATGCGATGAAAACAATGACGACGAGGAAGATCTGCCAGCTGACCCCGATCGCGGCGTTCGCGGCGTAGCCCACCGAGTGGCCGACCATGGCATGGTCGATAATTCCCTGCAGGCCGCCAATGGCGTTCTGCAGGACGGTCGGCCATGCCAGCCGCCAGACGGCGCGCGCAATAGGCCCCTCGACGATCGACCGATCGAAGCGCCGCGCCTCACGTGTGCCGGGGGTGGCCACATGCGCGCGGGGCGACGCGCCAGGGGTCAGCTCCGCGGAGGATCCGGTGTGCGCTTCAGCAGTCGACGTGGGAGTGGGATCCAAGACCGGAAATCATAGCAACTCTCACTGCGCCTGCTTGAGGATTCGTCTGACTTCCGCGTGCGCGACAATGACCGCGGGTTGCCGCTGGAGCGCTTCGTAATACCGCTGCGCGAAGACGTCCCCGCCGCCCGCTGGCGACAACAGGCGTCCGACCTGCTCGAGAAGAACGGCTGCGTCCCCCTCCGTGGCTGGCACATCGGCGTTCAGCGTCTCGTCGAGACGCACGACGATGCCCGACAGCGGGAGGAGCCATGCGAACCATGGATCGTTGATGACGAGCTGCAGAAGGGTGGCGTTCGATCCCACCCGGCCGCGATCCATCTCGTAAGCCGCCCGGGCATCATCCAGAAGAACCTTGTGCAGGTTCAGCAGTGCGAGCCGCAGCTCGCGCAGGCGTTCGCGCGTACCCGCTGACAGAAGGGCAGCGGTCGCTGGCGTATCGTCCGATGAGGTGGGAACCGCGCCCGCCTCGTCCGCCGCCGCGAGAAGCGACTCGAGATCCAGCGGCCGGGTGACCATCCGCAGGGAGCCGTCCAGGGAGCGTGGCCATTCCTCCCGCGGGCGATCGCAGTAGAGTTCCACGCCGTTGCCGTCGGGATCACGAAGATACAGCGCTTCACTCACTCCATGGTCGCTCGCTCCATCGAGCGCCACGCCCGCAGCCGTGACGCGCCGCAGTGCATCGGAGAGTGTCCGCCGATCCGGATACAGGATGGCGAGGTGGTACAGCCCCGTCGTTCCCGGGGCAGGGGGGATTCCGCCTGCGCTCTCCCATGTATTCAGCCCGATATGGTGGTGATATCCCCCCGCGCCCAGAAAGGCGGCGGAGTTGCCGAAGCGTTGGGTCACCTCGAACCCGAGCACGCCCTGATAGAAGGCCACCGCCCGTTCCAGATCGGCGACCTTCAGATGAACGTGCCCGATTCCCACCCGCGGATGAATTGGCTGGCCGCTTGCCATAGCCCCATCATCGCGCACTCTCCCGCTCCGTGTGCAACCGTCCCCGAAAATCCCTGCCGTACCGTGGGGCAGTGAGCCGACAGATGAGCGACGCTGTTCTCTTGTGAATCCCACCTGGGATCCGGCGCCCTGGTCAAGCTCTCGTGCGCGCCCTCAATTCCTCCAGGATCAGCATGGGATCCACCGGCTTGTTGATGAAGGCATCGCAACCGGCCGCTTCCGCCGCTGCTCGCTCCGCCGCCATGACGCACGCGGACACCACCACGATGACGATGTCACGTGTCCGAGGATCTCCTTTGAGCTCCCGCGTGAGCTGCCAGCCGTCGGTCCTGGGAAGCTGCAGATCGAGGACGATGGCGTCGGGCCGCCATTCCGTCAGCAGGGGCCGCAGTTCGTCTGCGTCCGCTGCCGTTCTGACCTCGAACCCGAACGCCGACAGGAACTCGGCGTATCCGGCGCGGGTATCACCGTGATCGTCAACGATGATGCAGCGGGCCATGTGGGTCAGCCGTGCAAGAACCGCACCTCATCATAAATCTCGATACACCGACTCACCCCGCACTCTGCCGGCCGCAGCACGTATGGAAACCCCTCCGCAATCCACCCCGACTGTGTAACTCCTGCTCCAGCCGGCGGCGGGCGCTTGCGTTTGGGACCGCTCGCAGCGACAATCCTCCCTTCCACGCTGCAAGGAGATCCCTGAGGATGACCAGAGTCCGCACGGCATCGGGACCCACGGTCGGATTCGCCGCCCTGGCCATACTCCTGACGCTGGGCGTTCCATCCGCCTCGCCCCAGACGGTGCTCGAACCTGCCTCCACGCCAGGGGCAGCCATACAAGTGGCGCCCCCCGATACCGAGATCGAGCAGTTCCTCACCAGGGCAAGGGTTGTAAGTAAGCGGGATGCGGGGAAGGGGGTGACCGGGTCCATCCGTGCAACGCTCTCGGACGGCACGATGACGCACGATGCCCACATCCAGGTTGTCGACGAATACCGTCGGGAGTTCCGGAGCCGCGCGGGCATGGAGCTGGACTTTCGCGACAGCTGGATGTTCAACGTGGCTGCCTACAAGCTGGACCGGCTGCTCGGGCTCGGTCTGGTTCCCGTCAGCGTCGCAGGCAATCTTGGCCGCCAACCCGCGGCCATCACCTGGTGGATAGACGACGTCGTGATGGACGAGGGGAAACGGCTGAAGGAGGGGATCAGCGCTCCCTCGGACCGCGCGGCGTACTGGAGCGAGCAGCTTCACATGATGCGCCTGTTCGATGAGCTCATCTATAACACCGACCGGAACATGGGGAACATGCTGATTGGAAGTGACTGGCGGATCTGGGGAATCGATCATACGCGCGCGTTTCGGAAGCACACACGCCTGCGGAACCCCGCCCTCGTGGTGCGGTGTGACCGCGCTGTCTTCCAGCGGCTGAAGGCGCTCGATCAGCAGACCCTCGCGCGCGAGACCCGGGGCTTTCTCGACGGTGGGCAGGTCCGGGCCATCCTCGCGCGACGCGATCTGATTGTCGCGAAAATCGAGAGCATCGGCGGGGCGGCACTGTTCGACCGGCAGAGCCACACACAGCCGGCAGCCCTCCTCACCAGCGCACCCTAGACACTGCGCGTCCACGGCGGTCGCCGGAGACGATTCCGCTTATCCTGAATTCGTCCGACAGGAGTCCTATGTTCTGCAGGTCCAGCCATGTCTTCATCTGTCAGGCGCTCGTCACCGGCGCCATCGCGACGCTTCCCCTCGGCTCCGCCCGGGCGCAGGAGCGCGATCGCGCCAGAATCCCCGAGGAGCACAAGTGGGACCTGACGGCCATCTACCCTTCCATAGGGGCCTGGCGCACAGCGACCGACAGGTTGATTGCAGACATTCCAGAGGTCCGCAGCTTCAGGGGCACTCTGCACATATCGGCGGAGCGGCTCGCCGACGCGCTCGAGATGGGGAGCCGGTTGAACAAGGAGCTGGCCCGCGCCTACGTGTATGCCAGCATGCTGTCGGACGAAGACACACGTATCAGCGTGCACCAGGGAATGCAGCAGGAGATGGCGCAGGTGGCCGCCAGGTTTGGCGCCGAGGCCGCTTACATCGAGCCTGAAATCCTCCAGATGGACCGCGCGGTGGTGGATCGGTTCGTGGCGCAGGAGCCACGCCTGTCCGTCTACAGACTGTACCTGGACGACATCCAGCGCCGCCGCCCGCATACGAAGTCGGACGCGGAAGAGAAGCTGCTGGCGTCCGCTTCAGTGATCACCAGCGCCCCCTCCACCATCTTCGGCGTGTTCTCAGACGCGGACTTCCCGTATCCCTCCGTCACGCTGAGCGATGGCAACACCGTACGCCTCGACAGCGCCGGCTACAGCATGTACCGGGCGCTGCCGAAGCGCGAGGACCGCGAAAAGGTGATGTCCAGCTTTCTCGGTGCGCTCGGAACGTATCGCGGGACGTTCGGAACAACGATGAACTCGCAGATTCAGGCGGACATTTTCGTGTCGCGTGCCCGGGAGTACGGGAGCTCGCTCGAGGCGGCCCTCGACGGCCCGAATATCCCGACCTCGGTCTACATGCGGCTCGTGGAGGGCGTGAACAGGCACCTGCCGACATTCCACCGCTATCTCAAGCTCCGGCAGAAGATGATGGGACTCTCGGAGCTCCATTACTACGACCTCTACGCGCCGCTCGTCGCGTCGGTCGATGTCACCTACACCCCCGAAGAGGCGAAGCGTCTCATCCTCGCCGGCCTGGCGCCACTCGGGCCCGAGTACGCCGCGGTGATCACACGCGCCTTCAACGAGCGATGGATCGATCTGCTCCCCAGCGACGGGAAGCGCTCCGGTGCGTACTCGAACGGCGGCGCGTACGACGTCCACCCGTACATCCTCATGAACTACAACGGGAAGTACACGGACGTGAGCACGCTCGCCCACGAGCTGGGGCACACGATGCACAGCTACTACTCGAACACGACGCAGCCGTTTGCAACGGCGGGCTACCCGATTTTCGTCGCCGAGGTCGCCTCCACGTTCAACGAAGCGCTGCTCATCGACCATCTGCTGAAGACGATTACCGACGAGGCCACGAAGCTGTCGCTGCTCGGCAACTACCTGGAAGGGATCAAGAGCACCGTATTCAGGCAGACGCAGTTCGCAGAGTTCGAACTGCGCACGCACGAGATGGCGGAGAAAGGACGACCGATCACGGGGGAGGTCCTGGACACCCTCTACTCCGAGATCACCAGGAAGTACTACGGCCATGATCAGGGGATCAGCGTCGTTGACGACTACGTTGCTCACGAGTGGGCCTTCATCCCCCACTTCTACAGGGCCTACTACGTGTTCCAGTACGCCACGTCGTACACGGCCTCGGCCGCCCTGTCCGAAAAGGTGCTCGCCGGTGATGCCTCGGCCACGAAGCGCTACCTGGCGTTCCTCGGCGCGGGCGGTTCGAAGTACCCGATCGAGCTCCTGAAAGACGCTGGTGTCGACATGACGACCGACGAGCCGCTGGAGCTCACCATTCAGCGGATGAACAGGGTCATGGACGAAATGGACAAGCTGCTGGCCGGCCGTCCCTCGCCGGACCGGTAGGGCACTCCCCTGGGGCTGTTCAGGCGCCGCGCATTCAGTTAAACTGACGAGGTTCTACGCATGCGCAGGCCAGCTGCCCTCGCCGCACTCCTCGCCGTTTCGCTGACTGCCGCCGTCGGGGCCGGACAAACCTCTGCCAACCGGCTCGACACGGGGAGCTCCGCGTTCGAGAGCTACGTCGAGGTGCTCCGCCAGCAGGCGGGGATTCCCGGAATGTCCGGGGCGCTCCTGCAGGACGGGGTTGTCGTGTGGGAGCGCGGCCTCGGGATGGCGAACCAGGAGGCCCGGATCCGCGCCACGCCCGATACTCCCTACTACGTTGCGGACATCAGTCAGACGTTCGCTGCGGTGCTCCTGCTGCAGTGTGTGGAGTTTCGCCGGCTCGAATTGGACGCGCCACTCCTGGAGTACGGTGTGGCCCTCCCGGCAGGGGCCGCCAGCCTCCGCCAGGTCCTCAGCCATTCGGCGCCGGCAGGGCTGGGAAGTGACTACAAGTACGATCCCGCCCGCTTTGCGCTGCTGAGCACCGCCATGGAAAGCTGCGTGCGGCAGCCATACCGGCGGAGCATGGCGCACCGGCTGCTCGACAGGCTTGCGCTGATCGACACCGTTCCCGGGGCGGACCTTCAGAATCGGCAGGCGGTTCCCGAGGAACTGTTCGAGCCGGCGGCACTCGACCGCTACGCTGCCGTGCTCCAGCGGATGGCAGTGCCGTACAAGGTGGATCGCCGGCGCGCCACGCGAGCGGACGTGCCCGCGGACGGCCTGAATGCCGCCACCGGCCTCGTCTCCACCGTGCGCGACCTGGCGCGCCTGGATGCTGCCCTCGACGCCGGAGACATTCTGCTGCCCGAAACGCTGGCTGCCGCTTGGACGCCAGCGGTTGGCGCAAGTGGGACCCCGCTGCCAACCGGGCTTGGCTGGTTTACGCAGAATTACCGCGGCAGCCGCGTCATCTGGCATTTCGGGGTACTCCCGAATGCGTACTCGGCGCTGATCGTGAAGGTACCGTCGCACAGAGCCACGATGATCCTGCTGGCCAACAGCGACGGGCTCGTCGTACCGTCACAGATCGAATCGGGCGACGTGACCCGCTCGCTCTTCGCCTCGGTCTTCCTGCGCATGCTCCTTTGAGCCTCTTGGTACGCACCGCTACGGGACGCGTGCTGCTGGGACTCGTCCTCCTCCTGGGACTTCCGGCAACGAGCGCCGCGGATTGGCACCTGACCCCGCTCATCGGCTACACCTTCAAGGGCAGCACCACGCTCGTCGATCTCAAAGGCGCAGCGGAGGTGCGGCACTGGAACTACGGTGGCGCGGTGATGCTCCTCGGCGACGGCCCCGTCGGACTCGAGGCGTTCTTCCTCCATACACCCGGCTTCTTCCAGCGTGGAGGCGAGGGGCTGGTCGTCAGCTTCGACGTGGTCAGCAGCCGGACCGACGCCCTGATGGGGAACGCCGTGCTCACCGTTCCGAGGCGATTGAACCGGTATGGCTTACGCCCCTACGTCTCCGGGGGCCTGGGGCTCCTTCACGCATCCTCGCGCGATCAGCTCAACGTCACGCCTGTGCGGTTAAACCTGCTGGGGATGAACGTCGGCGCCGGAGCCGTCGGTCTGCTCAGCGACCGCGTAGGTCTCCGGTTTGACCTCCGCTACATCAGGAAGGTCCAGGGGCCAGACCCCGAGGCCATCGAATCTCCGCCGGTTCCACCGGGCCTGCCCATCCGGCTTCGTTACTGGACCAGCACCCTCGGGGTCGTCTTCCGGTACTGAGGGCCTGCCGCGGCAACGGACACGCGTCCGTCGAGTGCCCGGATCCTGAGGGGCTCGGTGACGGGTGGACGCGGCGTAATCTGGCGCGTCAGGTACTTGGTCCCGAGGGACAGGACGGCAGCGTCAATGATGGCAGGGCGCCGGCGGCGCACGGGAGGGTTCACCGGATCCGCCCTCTGGCGC
>JACCXG010000431.1 GCA_013697225.1 Acidobacteriota bacterium | reverse complement strand
GTGAGCTCGTAGTGGCTGTGGTGCACGATGGGGTGACGGCTCATGATCACGTTGCCGAACAGGTGACTGCGCAGCTGTCGCACGGTGTTCATCACCCAGCCCATGCCGAGTGCGGCGCCAATCTCCTCGGCCTGACCCGCCCCCGCAGGCCCCGCGCCAATCACCTCCTGCAGGGCGATGACGTCGGCGTTGATGTCCCGCAGCACCTCGGCAATCCGGGACGGCGAGGTCCTCCGGTCCATGCCACGGCAGCGATGGATGTTGTAGGTGGCAATCCGGACGTCCAGGTGCCCGGGGGATGGTGTCGCGTCGCTCACTGCTGGCGCTCCAGGATCCAGATGAAGGGGCCGGCGATCTTCTCCCACAGCGGCCGGCGCCGCCACTCGTCGAACGTGATCTCACGGCTGTCGTCCAGATCGCGGCGATAGTCCACCAGGAGCCGCTCGGCGACGGAGTGATCCTGCATCGCCACGTTCAGCTCGTCGTTGTGCTCGAACGACCGGTTGTCGATGTTCGTCGTCCCGAGCACGGACCAGAGGCTGTCGACGATCAGGACCTTCGCATGCGTCATGGTCCTGGTGTACTCGAAGATGCGAATCCCTTCCTTGAGCAGTTCCCCCCACATGCGCCGGCTCGCGAGACGCACCCATCGCTGGTCCGTATGCCTGCCTGGCACAATCACGGTGATGGCGACGCCGCGCCCGGCAATCTCCCGCATGGCGCGCCTCAGCGCACGGTCGGGGAGGAAATAGGGGGTACTGATGCGCACCTCCTCGTCGGCCCCCTCCATGAGGAGCTGGAACGCGACACGCGAGACCGTCGCGCGGTCCGACGGGGAACTGCGGATCACGAACGCCGTCGTGTGGCCGGCAGACTCCAGGTTCGGGAAGTATTCGGGGCCCGTCATGATTTCCCCGCAGCACTCGAGCCAGTTCTCCGCCGCCACCCCCTGCAGGGCCGCCACGACAGGTCCCTCCAGTTTCGCCATCGTGTCGCGCCACGGGGGGCGGCGCCCCCGCGGGAACGCCCACCAGTCCGCCACGCCAGCCCCTCCGACGAACGCTGTGCGCCCATCGATGACGAGCAGCTCACGGTGGGTGCGGTTGTTGATCCTGGCCAGCGAATACCAGCGGAGCCGCTGGTAGGCCTCAATCCGGCATCCTGCTTCACGCAGAAGGCGGACCGGGCGGCCCCAGAGGCGAAAGCTGCCGATCGCATCCACCACGACAGTGACGTTCAACCCCTTGCGGGCCCGGTCCCCGAGCGCGTCGATGAACCCGTCCGCGATCCTGCCCGGCTGGAAGATGTAGCACTCGAAGTTCACCGAGCGCGTGGCCGAGCGGATCGCCTCGAGCATGGCCGGATAGAATTCGGCGCCGTCGGTGTAGATCGTGACCGCATTGCCGTGGTGCAGCGCCGTCTGGCAGGTCGACTGGATTGTGTAGAGGAAGTCCTCGGCGTGCACCGACGTCCGGCGGCTCAGGTGGTAGTTGATGCCGGGCGTGAACAGGAACACCATCACCAGCCAGGCGATGAAGATGCCTCCTGCGATCTCGAGCCAGAGCATCAGCGCAGAACCGCGACGCGGGGGGCGCCTGCTCCCGGGTTCGACGCGCCGATCTCAGATGTGACCGAGCCGGGGGAGGCCCAGAGCAGCCGGGATGCGAGGGGCACGCCCGCCATCAGCGTCACGGCAGGAACGCGCGACCACATGCGGATTATCATAAGCGAGCGTCCCGCGGGTGGGCGCTGCGTCCGTTTCCCCTCGGGCGTGCTCGGGGCGTGAACGGAAGGACGGCTGATCGAACGTCCGGGTCGAGCCTGGAGCTTGGAGTATCACCGATGGCGCTCAAGTCCGAATTCAGCACACCCTGTCCCTGCTGCCACGCGACCCTGGTCATCGACCTCAACCTCCGCCGCATCGTCCGGCACGAGGAGCCGGTGCGGGGGGATCGCCCCGAGCTCGACGAGGCACAGCGGATCCTGGCCCAGGAGGCCGCGCGGCGCGAGGCGTTGTTCCAGGATTCGGTGGCCGCCGAGCGGAACCGGGGGGATGCGCTTTCCAAGCGCTTCGAGGAGGCCCTCCGGCAGGCGCGCCAGGAGCCCATCACCAAGCCGACGAGAGATTTCGATCTGGATTGAGCGCCCGGTCGAGATCACTTTCCCTCGAGTTCCCGGGGCAGCGGAGCCCAGCGGTCGCGGCGGGGGTAGTAGTCGACCGGCTTTCTGTCGGGGTGTGTTTCCCTGAACGCACAGTAGCGAGCGCGGAGCGCGTCGATGCGGCGCTGCGAGGTGTGGATCCTCCGGTGCGGCCAGTCGAGCAGCATGCGCTCCACCTTCCAGACGCTGCGTCCTGAGAGGCGCCAGTCGTAGCTCCCCATCACCCGCAGATCCACGACGGCATACCCTGTCACCGCGCCGGTATAGTCCACGTAGGGGTCCACGTAGCTGAGGGCCAGGTTGCGCGGCGTGTCGAAGACCGGCTTGCGGCCGTGCAATCCGGGGTCCCGCGAGCGGGCGATGGACCCCCAGCGCCCATCCGGTCCGCGCCACACGAAGATCACGTGGTCAAGTTTGTCTATCGATTCGAAGCTGAGGACCAGCGGCGGGTAGTCGTACCCTTCCAGGAGGACCGCGGCTGCCAGCGCGGCCTCCAGGCAATGCGCCGTCCCGTGCCGTACGACCCCGCGAAAGCTGCGCAGCGTGGCGCCATCCGGCTCGTTGTTGTAGGGGAGGTCGTTCAGGTATTGCTGGACGTCCGCGGGCGTCCGCAGCCGCTCGATGAGGCGGCGCTCGGTGCGCGTGAAGGCGGAGGGGCGGGGGCGCTCAGCGGACGCCACGCGCCTCCTTCAGAGCGGCGATCAGGTCGTCGGGGGTCCACTCGCTGCCGTTCAGCACGCGCACGAGCCGACCGTCACCGGCGATGACCGCCGTCCGCAGGTTGTGCACGATTTCCATTTCCCCTTCAGCCCCTTTGATGATCGAGACACCGAACTGCCCGGCAAACTTCTGGAGGTCGTCAGGCGTGGTGAGGAATTGCCAGATTTCGCCGTCCGCTTTCAGTTCTGCCGCATGCGCGGAGAGCACGGCGGGGGTGTCGTGTGCTGGATCCAGGGTCACCGAGAGCAGCCGGACCTGTCCCTCGAGCGACTCATCGGTGCGCACGCGATCCTGCACTGCTTTGAAGTGCCGATCGACAAGGGGACAGAAGTCCGGCAGCGGACAGCGGGTGTACATGAACGTGACGGCACGGACGAGACCTCGCGAGTCCTCCAGCCGCGTTGGTGTACCGTCCTGGCTCACGAAGCGCGCGTCCTCCACGGGTTCTCCTGGAGCTCGCATCCGCGGGGGGGGGCGGTCGGTGTCGGCGACCGGCGCAAATCCGGTGCGTTCCAGCGTTCGCAGGTGAGTTTCCGTGTCCTGCACGACCAGCGTTGCCTTCACCAGATCACCCGGCACCCGCTCGGCGAGAAGCGCCGGCTCCCTCACCTTGAACGCCATCGTCATCCCGGGCATGAAGCCACGGATATCCTCGTGCTTGATGGTGACCTCCTGGCGG
>JACCXG010000535.1 GCA_013697225.1 Acidobacteriota bacterium | reverse complement strand
TTACGACAGGCTCCTCGAGGAGGCCGCGGCCCTCCCGGGCGTCCGTCACGCAGCCCTCGCTTCGGTCCTTCCGTTTGGCGGCGACTCCGACATGAACATGGTGATTGAAGGGGAGCCCGTTCCCGCGTCGAGAACTGACGCGCCCCTCACGTGGTATCGGCTGGTCAGCGCGGACTACTTCACCACGATGGGCATGACGCTCCGCCGGGGACGAGGATTCTCCCCCGGCGAGGCCGCGCCCTCCATTGTGGTCAACGAGACGCTGGCCCGGCGGTACTTCCCGGGCAGGGATCCCCTCGGGCGGCGGATCCGCTTCGGGAGCTCGAATGACGCTGAATGGTTCACGATTGTGGGGATCGTGGCGGATGTAAGGGCCCGCGGGGCACGCGACGAGGCCGTTGTTGAAACCTACATCCCTTACTGGCAGTTCACGGAAGGGCGGATGAACGTCCTGCTGAAGACCGCCATCGATCCGCCGCAGTCCATTGCGCCGCTGAGGCGCGCGGCGGCATCCGTGGATCGGCAGGTGCCCCTCTCGGGCATCGACACCCTGGAGAACATCGTGAGGGAGTCAATCGAGCAGCCGCGGTTTCTTGCCACGCTTGCCGTCACGTTTGCACTGCTCGCGCTGGTACTTGCCGCCATCGGCATCTACGGCGTGATGGCCTATGCGGTCTCACAGCGGACCACCGAAATAGGCGTGCGCGTAGCCCTTGGGGCCACCCGGGGGGAGGTGTTCCGCCTCGTCCTCAGCGATGGCCTCCGCATCACGGTCGCGGGACTCATCGTCGGACTGGCAGCCTCCGTGCTTGCCGCGCGATGGCTTGGCTCCCTGCTCTTCGGGATCGAGCCGGGAGACCCGCTCACCTTCGCCTCGATGATCGCGCTGCTTCTGACCGTTGCGGTGCTCGCCTGCGTCATACCGGCCCGGCGTGCCACTCGGGTGGATCCCATGGTGGCGCTCAGGGCGGGGTAGAATTCTTGATACTTGCAAGGGAAAAGGGACAAGGGGCAAGGGAAAAGGCAGAAGGGAGAAGGGAGAACGCAGTTGGGCCTATTTACGCGCTCCACACCACCTGAGTCGCCGTCGCCGGTGGCCCACGTGCCGTCCGGCGCCACCGATCTCGCGCCGAACACGCTCATCGGGCTGCGGCATCTCGAGAAGTCGTACGCGCACGGCACGAGCCGCAGTTACGTGCTGCGGCGAATCAATGCGGACGTGAAGGACGGAGAGTTCATCTCCATCATGGGTCCGTCAGGGGCCGGGAAGTCGACGCTGCTGCACATCATCGGCATGCACGACAGTGCCTGGACCGGGGAGTATTACTTCCTCGACCAGCCCGTGCACAAGATGCCGGCGAAGGAGCGGGCACGCCTGCACAAGGCGCACATCGGCTTCGTCTTCCAGAGTTACCACCTGCTGGATCACCTGACGGTGTACGAGAACCTCGACATTCCGCTCTCGTACCGGGACATCCGCAAGTCGGAACGCGAGAGCATGGTCTGCGACATCCTCGACAAGTTCGCGATCGTGGGAAAGAAGGATCTGTATCCGAACCAGCTGTCGGGCGGGCAGCAGCAGCTGGTGGCCGTGGCACGGGCGGTGATTTCGAACCCGAAGGTCATCCTCGCGGATGAGCCGACCGGCAATCTCCACACGAGTCAGGGCAAAGAGATCATGGAGCTCTTCAGGAAGCTGAACGAGGGGGGAACCACGATCATCCAGGTGACACACTCGGAGGCGAACGCCGCCTACGGCAGCCGTGTCATCCAGCTACGGGACGGCTGGATCGTTGATCCTTGAAAGGGAGAAGGGAGAAGGGAAAAGGGAGAAATTTTTCCTTTTTCCCTTCTCCCTTCTCCTATCTTCAAGCCTACCAGCGCGGCTCTTTCCTTCTGCCGCCGCTGAAATCGTCTCCGCCACCACCACTACCCCCGCCGCCGTAGCCACCACCACCGCCGCCGCCATAGCCGCCGCCACCGCGGCCACCACCGCCGCCGCCGAACCCACCTTCCGGCTTCGGCTTGGCCTCGTTGACCACCAGGGCGCGACCCTCGAGGTCCTGCTCGTGCAACTCGCTGATGGCGCGCTGGGCTTCCTCGTCCGTTCCCATTTCGACGAACGCAAACCCTCTTGCCCGCCCTGTCGCCATGTCGCGCATTACGCGGACGCTGTCCACTTTACCGGCCCGGCTGAACAGTTC